>VGPI01000061.1 GCA_016875595.1 Candidatus Cloacimonadota bacterium | reverse complement strand
GCTCAAGAGATTCTGATCAGATCAGCAGATAATGAAAAACGCCGGGTCAAACCCGGCGTTTTTTATCGGCTATAACTCCACCACCTTGCATCACCGCTGTGATAATCGGGAAATCAGGGCACGGGAGCCTGCATTGTGCGGTTATCGATCAAGCAGATCAGCAGTGTGGAGCAAGCAGGATTCATCCTTTATCTGACGATGATCCGGATACAGGTGAGGCCGATTTTGAGGCCACCTGAGCCGAGGACGTATCCCTTGTACATGTCCGATAAATCGGTGATACGGGTCATGTACCAATTATGGGAACGGGCTTCTTGATTGGAGATGGGAGAGCGGTAAACACCGCTATTATCGGTTTGGTCAAAGACGATGATCTCGGCTCCGATCCTGAGGTCTTCGGTTTGTGCCTTCCGCGTCCTGACCCAATGATCTTTCCACTGTCTGTCGCCGGACATCACGAGGAAGAACTCGGCTTGATTATTGGTGGCAGCGGATGGCGGGGTCTGCAGCTTGGCTAGATGGACATAGATGTATTCATTGGAGCCCAGAGGCACATCAAAGACGAAAAAGTCATCGCTTTGCACGTAGTGGCTATCAAAATAGGGGCGTTCCTTGACCTCGGGGTGAGGTTCGGTCTGGGCTTCCTTGATCTCTGGACGTAGGGACGGGGTGGGAGGTGCTTCATGCAGTTGTGGAGTGGTCTGGTTGTCCGCTACGGGTGGTTTTTCCACCCCTGGTGGCGGTGTAACCTGCAATGCGGCAGAGATCCGGGGGTAGGCAGCACTGAGCATTTGCTGCAATTCACGGGAATTGATGCTGATATTGTCATAGGCACGCTGGGTGGCGTCGGCAACACTGGTGGTGCTCAAGCCCTGTCCGGTGCCGGAGATAGAACCGACTATCTCGCTGTTTCTGGCGATACCAAACTGGAGGTCAAGGCGCACCTTGATAAAGTGTTGCGGTTTTCCCATGCCTTCCTGCATGCGATCTTCGGTAATGGTGACGATCCCCTGCATGATCAATGGTGCATCGGCTGCGATCTGGACATTGCTGGCATTCAGGGTTTTGGCGATAATGCATTCCACCTTCTCCAGCCGGTTGCCTTTTTCATCGCGGATCAGTAATTGCGTGGATACCGCTTTGGTTTCGGAGAGGGTGAAAACCGCTTCCCCGGAGGCAACTTCCGCGGTCTTGGAGAGATAAGCAGGAAGGCCAAAGGCATCGGAACGGATGACGACTTTACCCCGGTTACCGGTCTGAGCAATGGCAATGACATTGATCGAGTATTCGCCGCTACGATCGGTCATCCCCTTCTCGATCAAGGTGTTATCTCCATAGGTAAGGCGGACGGGATAGCCACCGATGGTTACTATGTCTCTGCCTTTGGTTCGATAAATGGCACGGAAGACGATCGTCTCCGGTAGGACAGCTCCCGCCTCGCCGGTCTGTTTATCGCCGGAGACCACTTCAAAAGCAATGGAGGACAGCAAGTCACGGATGGCTGAATCCAGCGAGCCGATGCTGAGATTGCCCTTGAAGCTGTAAGGAACGGGGGCAAAATTGTCGTAGAATTGCTTCCTGGCATAAAAATCCGGCAGGATCTTCTGGGCGTCCATGAAGTTACGGATCGCTGAGAGCACTCGTCCGTCCGCTGCCATACGCTGTCCTTCGGTAAAGAGGTCATCGGCTTCACTGATCATCGCATCCAGTTCACCTCTCAGGGAATTGAGAAAGAGCGTGCGACTGATGCTGACGGTCACCTTGTGCTGTCCGCCGGTCTGTTCATGGCTCTCCACCTTGACGTTACGCAGGGTCTGATCAACGGTTAATTTGGTGGACTGCTCGATACTTTCGCTGTAGTATAGCTTACCACCGGCTTCTATGTCGAGCGAGTGCAGTTCAATGATGGCATCGACCTTGACTGTGATCTTGGAAGCCAGATCCGCCTGGGCATTGGCATAAGCCGCCTGATAGTTGGACCCAGTCCCCACACCGATGATCAGGTCTCCCATGGAGGTCGCCTGCACATTTGGCTTGGGCGATCCGGAGGACGAGGGATATCCTGTTTGTTGCACAGTTACTCCGCATGCCACGAGGAATATCAGGTACAGGATGGATATCATAACATTGCTAAGTTTCATTATTACCTCCACTTAGTCGATCTTGAGCAGGATCATCTTGCGGTTGATATTGACAGTTCTCAGTTTAGCGCCGTAAGCGGAGGCGTCAAAGTATTGCTTGAGTGCGCGGAACAGATTGCGGGAGCTGTTGTACTGGGCGGGATCGACCCAGACGAGATAATCGATCGTCTGAGGGGTGGCGATATTTTCCTTGGAGGATTTGGAAACGCTCCGGGCGGCTTCCATAAAGATATCCTGGATCTCAAAGACCTCATCCTCGGAATAGGAAGGATCGATACTGATCAGGATCTTGTACTGCACACCGCGACGCATATCTTCACGCCAATAGGCATCGATCCGGCTCAAGACGGCATCGATGGCACCATTCATCGCTTCTTCGACCGAGATCATGCTTTCACCCTGGCGGGCAACGCTATATCCCGTTTCCGCACCCAGCAATCTGCCGGTGGTGGTCTCATAGGCGCGTACGGTCATGGCAAAACGCTTTGTGCCATAGGTTCCGGCTTCCCAGGTGCCACCATAGGTGATATAGACGTCGCTGCCTATGGATATGGCAAGGGAATAGGCGATGTCGTCCTGCCTGCCACCCACGACCATCTGCAGTTCGTTCAGCGAGGCAAGCTGTTCCATCTGTTGCGGTACCAGCACATCATACTGTTTGGCGGTGAGATGGCTTTCGACCACAGTGGCGGCATGACGGGCGATCGGATCGTTGCGCAGGATCTCCACCGGGTTCTGTCCCTTGGGTGTCTCAGGAATGACCATCAGTTGTGGACGTCCAAGGACTTCGACCATTTCAGTCCGGGCAGCGAGGATATTCATGTTTTCCAGGTCACGCAGGATATAGTCCTTATTGATACGGAATCGTTTGACGACGCGGATACCGGTTCCTTCCTCGATCTTGATCTGCTGGACGAACTTGGTATCTTCATAGGTGATATAACGATTGATATTTACCATGTCGTAGAAATGCAGCACTTTCGGTTCCAGACGGTCTTTGTCGGCTTGGGAACGGATGATAGGATCGGTGCCGCCATAGAGGACAAAATAGATTGCCGTGCGTTTGGCATCTTCCAGTGCACGGGTAACGCCAACCTTATCCACGTCCTTTTTTTGCTTGCTTTTACTCTTTTCGGGTGAACGGTAAATACCCGTTGCCTCAACCAAGACCTCGGACGATGAGATCGTCTCGATCAGGGTTGCCTGCTTCGCCACCGGATGCTGGGCTATGCTTGCTGAGGGCAATGTTGCCAGCAGGATGATGACGGATCGAAATATCGAGTTAATCATAGCATACTCCTTATTAAGCATTCATCACTGTTCGCAATCATGAGTGAAACAGTGTAAATGTCAAGTGAAATCTCTCCAGAGAGGAGTTGGTCCAATACATGGCTTGTATTGGCAGGATCCACCAGTCAGGATCAGATACCCTAAACCTCCCAGCCGATGAAGATCCTGACTCTGGGTGAATAGTGTCCCCTGAGTGGAGTTGGCTGCTTATCGATAAACCGGCGGTGATCATTTCTTACGCGGACGTTTGCCAAAGATCTGCGACATGATCCGCTTCCAATGCAGGATTATATGAACCTCGGCAAGGATAAGGAAGGTGTATCCAGCATAGGTATGCACGTTATACATGAGCCCAGTGCATTCATATCAACCTATGACGTCCATGTGCCTGGGGTAAAATTAGAAACCTATGGGCATCTGTCCATGTTCAGCCGAACCAATATCACAATCAAGATCAGTTTATACGTCAGGTTCATTTCTTAATCTCCGGTATAGGTTCAGTACCGACGTTATAAGCATCTCTCGGCGAACAGCAAGTGTTATTATCACCCACGGGCTGGTTTTTCAGTTTTATCATCTGCCCGACAGGTTCCGAAGCGATATTCATTGACAGATTCTCTGTACGATACAGACTTACGACGCACATCAATAAATGCCGTAAGGATTACTCATGCCCGGGATCAACTGCTACATAAGTAAAGCCAGATTGGAGTCAAAGCCCTCCTTTGCCAAGGACTTTCTCGCCAGACAGTCAGAGTATTATGTCAATCTCCATGCCACCGAGTGTATGCTGGATGAGCATGTGTATCTGGTCACCAATTCCAGTGCCAGTTACAAGGTAGCAGAAATGCGGTTTGGTGACTGGATAGTATTCCTCGAAACCCAGCAACCAACGGTTCCGGAGAAAGAACTGGGACTACTGTTCCGCAGGATCGCAATCAAAGAGCTTGATACCACTGCTATACGTGACTGGTGGAGCGAACTGCCGGCAATTCTCCCGGATTGTTTCTTCCTGCTGGCGATCCACCTGACCCGGAAGACGGTACTCTTTACCAATGATGAGCTTGCCCGTCTGCCGGTTTACATCGTGGATCAGGGTCACTCCCTGTTTATTGGCCGTGACATCGGTCTTGCCAAGGCATCATGTCCGTCAGTGCGACTAAATCCCTTGTATCTGGCTCTTTATCAAGTGTTCTGTTATGTGCCGGGAAGGGGGACTTACTTTGATGAGATCGACACCCTGCCCGGGGCATCGATCGGCGCTTTTAACTGGGAAAGAGGTCAATTGATCCTGGTCGGCAAGCCGGAACTGAGGTTTCCGGAACCCGATCCTTCCGGAAGCCAGCGACGCCGGTTGGCGGAATTGGCAACGAGATTTGAAACGGTCATCCGTGGCTATAAGTTACATGGTAATAATGTCCTGGCACTCAGTGGCGGTTTCGATTCCCGCGTGATCGCCGCTGCCATGACCAGGCGGGGCGTTGCCTATGAGGCAGCCACCTATCGCGATGCTGCCAGATCGGCTGATGACGACAGCCGCATAGCCGATCAGATCGTATCGATCCTCAAATGCCCGCACCAGACGTTCATCCTGAACCGGGAAAGCGAGCAGAATTATAAACGCCTGTTTCACGTCAAAGCCGGACTCAATTATCTCGGCATGGCGTTTTTCCTGGAATTTCTGGATGTCCTGAGCCAGAATTATCCCGAACCGATGGTTTTGATCACCGGCGACGGCGGAGATAAGGTCTTGCCCTCGCAGTTGCCGGAGATCCGGCTTCCGGATGGATCTGCCTGGCTGGATTACCTTTATGCACATCAGGCATATTTCTCGCCCCAGGTGGCAGCGGAGACATTCGGCATCCGGAAAAGAGCGCTCGACGACTATCTGCTCGAGCTCGCATCTTCATATCCGGCAAAAAGTTTTACCTATAAATACAAACAGTTTCTCCTGGCGGAACGGGCAGGACGCTGGCTCTTTGAAGGCGAAGACCGGAACCGGGCGCACTTTGCATCGGTCACGCCGTTTTATGATATGGAGTTCTATCGCCTCGCCCTGCGCATCCCGGATCAGTGGAAGCAGGGAAATGCCTTCTACAGTTTGTTCCTGAGGAGAATCGCTCCCGAGATAAGCAGGATCCGCCTGGCAAATAGCCGCGTCATCCCGGGTTATCTTTCAAGCGGCATCTACCGGTCGCTGCTCGAGATTTTGAGAATGGTCAGACACTTCAGAACCAAGCCGCAGGCAAAGCCCCCAGGCATCCCTGCTTTTCCCATGCAGGATTGGATGATCGGGAAGATCGGTTCGGGCTGCCAGGACTCGGGGTCGATGAGGAATATGTTCAATTGCAGCCGGATAAACGATCCGTCATTTCTCAAAGGTCTGGACATAACCCAGCTTAGGATCATGCTCACTCTTGGCTCCGTGATCAACGAAGCCATGTGGGACTGATCGATCTAAAGCGGATTTCGATCACGAGCACCTGCCGTCAGCTTTATCCCGGTTGATGTAATTAACAGCCAATCATCCACATGGTTAACACTGGCGATCTCCACTAATCTGCCTCCACTTCTCTTTGCACACCTTAATCAAGTCATTATCCCCCCTTAATCAAGCGTTAATTATTAACGCTTGATTAAGGGGGGATAATGACTTGATTAAGGTAAGTGACCAGGTTTGACCATTGCGCGGATGGTTGCATGCCATAGTTATCGACAACTTGAGAGCATCATATACCCAAGTAATTATAAACTGTAGATTTAATTGACACTTAAAACATGTAGAACAGCAGATCATGGCGGAAAATAGCTTGACATAAAGGGCGGATTTGTAGGGTGGAAAACAAACATCGGGATTGAGGTGAACGAATTGAGAAACAAAGATATACAGATCAAGAACCGGGATGACCGGCGGTTACCGGACCGTGATCCGGACCAGCCCTCGCATCCTTCCCGGAAGAAATTCCGCAAGAAGAAGCCCTTTATCCAGGACTGGGTGGAGGCGATCCTCTTTGCCTTCGTGGTGGCGATGATCATCCGTAATTACACCTTCCAGAATTTCATGATCCCCAGTTCCTCAATGGAGGAGACGCTGCTGGTGGGCGATTATCTGGTGGCGAACAAGATGAAGTATTTTATCGGCGATCCGCAGCGGGAGGATATCGTCACTTTCCGTTATCCCAAGATCGAGGAGAATACCCCGGAGCATCCGGATTACAAGCATAATTTCATCCGCATTTTCGATCCGATCTACATCAATAAATCCGCCTCTTTTGCCCGGTTCCCCCTCACTTTTTTCCACATCACCTATTATGCCCGCAAGAATGTGGTGAAGCGCGTGATCGGTGTCCCGGGCGATACGCTGGAGATCCGGGACAAGATCGTCTATATCAATGGCGAGTCCTTTGTCAAAGGTTATGAGAGATATGATGTAGCCATCCCTCCGCCACCGATGTCACCCCGGGAGATCCTGCCCAGCCGGATGACACCGAATTCCTTTGATCAGGTGTCGCAGAAAACCTGGTACCGCAGATTTGCGCTGAATCCGGAGGCGGTCTTCAACCGCGATTGGTTCGGTCCGATCGTGATCCCGCCTGGCAAGTATTTTGTGATGGGCGATAATCGTGACGTGAGTGAGGACAGCCGGTATTGGGGCTTTTTGGAGCGCAGCGATATAACGGGAACGCCGTCCGTGATCTTTTGGTCAAAAGGGATTGATTACAACAAACTTTATGACGTTCCGCACCTACGGAAGGAAAGGATATTCCGATTGATCAGGTGATTCCGGCGGTCTATCTGCATATTCCCTTCTGCCTGAGCAAATGCGGATATTGCGCATTTTACTCGGTGGCGTACCGACGAATGGAGATTCAGCGCTATGGCGTACTGATAACTCGGGAATTGGAGCTGTTCCGGCACAGATTTGAGATCAAGCCGGACACGGTGTATTTTGGGGGTGGGACTCCGGCGCTGTTGACTGCTGATCAGATCAATGAGATCATGTCAGTTCTGAATCCAGGCAGTAAGATGATAGATAGGGCGCTTTGTCAGGACGCCCCTACGAATGGACAAGCGGTGCTTTTGCCGCAGACCGAAGGTGCTGGGTCGCTGAGGGAAAGCGACCCTACGTACATGGAGATCACCCTGGAGATCAATCCCATCCAGATAACCGATAAGTTTTTGAAGGAGTTGAACCGTACACCGGTGAACCGGTTGAGCATCGGAATCCAATCCCTGAATGATGAGAAGCTCTCCTGCCTGGGCCGGAAACACCGTGGCGGAACGATGAAGCAGATGATGAAAATGTGCCGTGAATATGGCTATGACAATGTGTCCGTGGATCTGATGTATGGACTGCCGGGAGAAGATAGCCCTGCCCTTGCGGGGGATATTGATCGGCTGCTGGAGCTTGAGCCGGAACATATCTCTGCCTACCTGCTCAGTTTGGAGCCCGGCACTCCTCTGGTTGAAGCGCATCCCAAGCTCCCACCGGATGAGGAACTGGCAGCGCAATATGATCTGATCCGCAATAAACTGGTAAAAGCGGGTTTTTACCAATATGAGATCTCCAATTTTGCCCAGCCGGGCTGTGAATCCAAGCATAATCTGCACTATTGGGAAGGGGATGATTATCTGGGCTTGGGCGCTTCCGCCAGTGGACTGATCCGGGGTGTCCGCTATACCAATCCAATGGATCTGGCGCTCTATGGACAGCAAATCGAAGCAGGATCTATCCTGCCCGGGGCAGAGCATCCGGATCCGGAACAGCAACGGACGGATTATCTGATCATGGCTTTTCGCTTGCGGAGAGGAATCAGACGGGAGGACTATCGCCGGCGCTTCGGTAATGATATCCTGGCTGACTATCGGCAGGTCTTTGACCGGAAAGAACTGAAGGGGATGTTTGAGATTGATGACACAGCCGTGCGATTGAGCGAGACAGCACTCTTTGTCTCCAACCGGGTTTTGGAGGAATTTGTATGAGCCGGGTGCATTTGGATGCTCTGCGCTCCCATCTGGATAATGCGATCAAGGGTAGCCCCTTTGACGGAAAAGTGTATTTTGCCGGCGGTTGTGTCAGGGATCATCTGCTGCTCCGGCAGACCAATGATTTTGACCTGACCGTGGCGCTGCCGGACGGAGGGATCGCTCTGGCGAATTATCTGCATCAGTCGGGGCTGGCAATGGAGCCGGTGATCTATGCCGCCTTCGGAACGGCGATGGTGTATTTCTCGCCCGATGACAGTAACAGATACAAACTGGAACTGGTCATGACGCGACGGGAGTCCTACCGTCCCAGCAGCCGTAAACCCAGCGTGGAGTTTGGCACCTTGGAAGAAGATGTGATCCGGCGTGACTTTACGGTCAATTCTCTGTTGATGACAGTGGATGATGGAGAAATCCTCGATCTGACCGGCAAGGGCAGGGATGATCTGTCAAACGGTGTAATCCGGACGGTCAGTGACCCGAAAGTCATTTTTGCCCAGGATCCCTTACGTCTGCTACGGGCGGTTCGCTATGCCACCGATCTGGGTTTCATAATTGAACCGGAGACCTGGGATCAAATCGGACGGGCGGCAACATCGCTGAAGGAGATTTCACCAGAACGGATAGCGGAAGAGATGAACCGCATCATCGTTCTGGATAATGCGGTGCAGGGATTAGAAATGCTGCAGGAGACCGGTCTGCTCCGGCAGGTTCTGCCGGAAGTGGACATTTTGGCGGGCTTAGCCCAGAACAAGTATCATTATCTGGATGTGTTTGAGCATACCCTGGAAGTGGTCAGGCATTGCCGGAGTGATCTGCGCTTGAGATGGGCGGCGCTGTTGCACGATCTGGGCAAGGAGAAATGCCTGCGGATCTCAGCCCAAGGCACCAGGCAATTCATTGGCCATGAGCGAACCGGAGCGTCAATGGCGGCTGAGGTGCTCCGGCGATTCTCCCTGCCCAATGGTACGATCGATCTGATCTGCCGGGTGATCAAAGATCACATGCGGTTCAAACAGGGCGGTGAACAGGGGCAACTGATCAAGGATGCCACGCTGCGCCGGATGATTCAAAGCTATGGGATAGACATTTACTTGCTATTGGAACTGATCCAGGCGGACAACATGACACATCACCCTGACTATCGGCTGCCGGAGCAGGTAAGCAGATTGTCCCAGCGAGTGGAAAACCTGACTGAAGAAATGGAAAAACATAGATTTAGCTTGACAGGTATGGATATCATCCATGAATTTAGCATCCAGTCGTCACCTTTGGTCGGTAATTTGCTCAAACTTGCTGAAAATGAATGGCTTGAGAACCCGTACCTGACCAGAGAGGAACTCATTGAGATTATCAGGGAGAATCTGAAATGAATGGGATTGTATCCGCTCGCCCGCATAAGCGCAGCTTGTCCATAGCGCTCGCATTGTTCATCGGTATCACTGCCTTGAGTGCTGAGATCCTCATACCCATGGATATGACCCAGTCGAATCACCTCAAGGCTTATGGCATCGCATTCCAGGCGCTGAAAGACCAGTATGTCGGGCAGTGGCTGCTCAATTATCGGGGCGGGTCATTCTTGTTTCCGGATTCCGATCAGATAGCTTCCCGGTGCAATATCCGCGGGGTTAGGTTTGAAACGGTCTCATCCTCAGCAGTGGCGGAGGTCTTGCTGGAAATCCAGGAGAGTAACATGGAGGCGGTGGTTTTGGAGAAGGAACCGAAGATAGCGGTTTACATTCCGCCCAACACCCTGCCTTGGGATGATGCGGTTACCCTGGCATTGGAATATGCCGAGATCGACTATGACCGGGTCTGGGACGAAGAGGTTCTGGCTGGCAAGCTGGCGGATTATGACTGGCTGCACCTGCATCATGAGGACTTTAGCGGCCAGTATGGCAAGTTCTATGGCTCGTACCGGCATACCGCCTGGTATCAGCAAGAGGTGAGGGTAAATGAAGAAACGGCATCCCGCCTGGGCTATACCAAGGTCTGGCAGCTCAAGCATGCCGTGGCGGAAAGGATCCGAGAGTATGTGGCAAATGGCGGTTTCGTTTTTGCTATGTGTGCTGCCACGGATACGATCGACATTGCCTTAGCAGCGGGAGGTGTGGATATCGTGGATGTCCCTTTCGATGGTGATGGGATCGATCCGCATTA
>VGPI01000060.1 GCA_016875595.1 Candidatus Cloacimonadota bacterium | reverse complement strand
TCGGCAGCTTTGGCGGTGTTCTACATACTGAACGTATTTACTGCCCCATTCACCCAGTTCATTAATGGCTCTGGAAAACTCAAGTTATCGGTGTATCTGATCTGGACAGGTTGTGTAATTTTCATCGGTCTGGCTATTCCACTGGGCAGATTGTGGGGAGTCGCCGGAGTCGTGATCGCATCGATCATTACCCGGGCGATATCACTTTGGCTGAGCTACTACCAAACCAAGCTGATCCTGGAAAACCGGACTTTTGGGCTCTTTGGAAAGTAGTGCTCCCACGAATGAACACAAATGAAAGATCACGAATGGACATGAAAGGTATCATTGGTTGAGATGGGTGAGATAGTTGAGAAGGTTGAAAAGTTGCACCAATACGGATTTGAAAAACTGAGTGGTTGGCAGAATTCAAGAAAGCTGATTAAACAAGTTTGTTTTTTAACAAAAGGCCTACCATCAGAGGACAAATTTGGCCTCGTAAGTCAGATCCAAAGAGCAGCGGTTTCCGTTAGTTCCAATATCGCAGAAGGATCCTCACGATGTAACAGAAAAGATCAGAGTCACTTCTATCATACTGCTTATGCGAGCCTTATGGAAGTTCTTTGTCAGTTGATTCTTTGCCACGACCTCGAAAATGTCTCAAACGATGCATACAATATAACCAGAGAACTTATCGATGTAGTATCATATCAATTGAATCAACTACGGAATGCGACACCCAGCAGTCCTTCTCAACCCTCTCAACCTTCTCAACCTTCTCGACCTCCTCAACCTGCGAAGCAGAGAAAATGAATTATAAGCCCGTAATCGACTTTATCCGCTCACTTTATCCAAGCCGCAACTTCATTCCTCTCCACGAGCCGTACTTCGGCGGTAACGAGAAGAAATATGTCTTGGACTGTATAGACAGTACTTATGTGTCTTCAGTAGGAAAATACGTTGACCTATTCGAGAAGATGATCCAGGAGTTTACCGGTGTCAAACGAGCAGTGGCTACCGTGAACGGCACTGCTGCCTTGCATATAGCTCTACTCCTGGCTGGAGTAAAACCCGGTGATCTGGTGATCACCCAACCGCTTACTTTTATCGCCACCTGCAATGCCATATCCTATTGCGGTGCCGATCCCGTCTTTGTCGATATCGACCGGGATACCTTGGGTATGTCACCGGAGGCATTGGAACAGTGGTTGTCTGAGAATGTTGTTATTGAAGGTATAGAAGGTCGAGAGGGTTTGGACGGTTTAGCAAGCAGCACTCAACTCTCTCAACCTGTCGCATTATATAAGTGGGCAAAGCGCCCTATCTCCGCCTGCATCCCGATGCACACCTTCGGTCATCCCTGCCGGATAGACCGGATCATCGAGATCTGCGACCGCTACCATATACCAGTGGTGGAGGATTCAGCCGAATCCATCGGCAGTTACTATGAAGGACAGCACACCGGCACCTTCGGTAAGCTGGGCATTCTTAGTTTTAATGGCAACAAGACCATCACCACCGGCGGTGGTGGAATGGTCCTGACCAATGATGAAGAACTGGGCAAGCTGGCAAAACACATCACTACCACGGCCAAAAAGCCGCATCCTTGGCTTTTCGAACATGACATGACCGGATACAATTATCGCCTGCCCAATATCAATGCTGCCATCGGTTGTGCGCAGATGGAAATGCTACCCGAAATGATCCGGAGCAAACGCGACCTGGCTCAGAGATATCAGGATTATTTCCTTGATCTGCCAGAGATTGAATATATAACTGAACCATCAAACTCAATATCCAACTATTGGCTCAATTGCATCCTGCTACCGGATGAACAGGCAAGGAACAGATTCCTGCAAGAAACTAACGATCAGAAGGTTATGACCAGACCGGCCTGGATCCTAATGAACCAATTGAAAATGTTTGAAACTGCACTATGCGGAGGATTGGTTACATCAATGAACATCGTGGCTCGGTTGGTAAATATCCCAAGCAGTATAATGTGAAAATGATGGAGTTTTAGATTATTGTGGAGGTCACAGATGCGAGTTTACTTTAGAGCATTTGAAATGTCTGATATCGATTTGTTTATAAAATTCAGGAACGATGAGGACATCTACAACAATATCACTGGAAACAAGTTCTTTGTTTCGACAGAACGTGAGAAAAAATGGATAGAAGACAAGATACACAATGACAAGACCAATATTTATCTGGCTATTTGTCTGAAGGATAATGACCAACTAATTGGATACACCAGCGTTAATAATATTGATCTTAGGAATAGAAATGCCCTATGGGGATCCATTTTCATCGACCCAAGTTATAGGGGTAAGGGGATTTCGATAGATGTGGGGATCCTCCTCTTGAGGTTCGTCTTTGAAGAGATGCCAATCTATAGATTTTATTCCGGTTTACTCGAGAAAAATGTGGCTTCAATGAAAATGGTAGCAAAATTGGGGTTCAAGCAGGAGGGAATTCAGAGAAGTGCGATTTTCAAGCAAAATACATTTCACGATATGGTAACTATCTCGATGTTAAAGCCGGAATATGAGGTTTTGTATGGAGAACCCGGTGACAGGTACATTGATCAATAATATCATCCCATCATTCGTAATTCCATGCTTAACCCCAGTCAGTTTTATTCACATACTCGGCAAACATAAACCAGTATACATGCCGTTCTTTAGGCATGATTTGTTTCAGGGCTGTAAGAGTTATGAACAGGATGGTGGAAGATATGTCGATGTATGATGTCTTATCATGGAGCGACAGAGAGAAATGGAAGGGTTATCTCGATCAGCTTCCCCTCGAACAACAGGACGTCTATTACTTGCCGGAGTACGTGAAGCTCTATGAGGATATGGGTTCTGACACAGCACATTGTTTTGTTTACAGGGATAAGGGCGAGATTGCCCTCTATCCTTTTCTAAAGAGCAGGATCAATGACCTTGGCTATGACCTGGACAAGGAATACTTTGATATTCAGGGAGCTTATGGTTATAATGGGGTGGCCTGCACGACTGACGATCCTGATTTTATCCAAGGTCTTGCCGTAGCATGGAATGAATGGTGTAAGCAGGAGACCATAATCGCTGAATTCATCCGTTATAATCCGGTTTTACAGAACGAAAACCTGTGCTTGTGGGCACCGCCGATCGAAACCTTGGATAATGTATTGCTTCATCTCACTACCTACGAGGATATCTGGAACTACTCATACGATAGAGAGGTAAGATCATCAGTTAACAAAGCAAGACAGTTCGGTCTTACCTTCAGTGCTCACTTCGGCGCTGACATCACATCCACCCAATTTGACTTTTTCCAAGCCTTGTATCTGCATACGATGCAGCGGAGAAATGCCAGCAGTTTCTATCTCTTTTCCGATCAGTACTACCAGTCATTGCGAGACACATTATCCGAAAACCTGTTCATCGGTTTTGCTTACTACGATGGCAAGCCCATCTCGGCAGATATGTATCTGCACAGCGGGATCAACGCCTATGGATTTCTCTCCGGGACTCTGGAAGATTACTATTTTACCAAGCCCAATAGATTCCTGCGGGATGAGGGTATCAAAGCCCTGCTTGCCAGCGGTTTCAAATACCTGTCCATGGGCGGCGGGATGAGCAGAGACGACTCCACCTACAAGTACAAAAAAGCATTCAGTATGAACCTGAAGTCCCTCTTCTACATCGGCAAGTGCATCCACGACTTAGTGGTTTACGATGAGATCCTGCGCCAATGGACGCTTCGCCTGAAGGGAGAAACAGGAGCTTTTAAGCATCTTACTCTGAAATACCGTTTTGGGATTAGTGACCCAATTACATAAACCAATGGAGGTTTGATAATGGAATGCCCTGCTGTGGCAGATACATGATTCGTGTGTTATGATTAAAGATAGAATATTAGTAGCGATCGTGATCGTGATCATCCAAGCGATGATCTCCCGAGTTATGGCGGTCAACCTTGACATTCAGATCCTTGGTATCGGACCATTGAGCCTGTATCTTTGGATGGGTTTATTGATCATCCGGATCCTGATGGTGCGCTCAGCGATCCTCACCACGAGGACGATGCAATACCTGTACCTGTTCATTATCGTTACGTTGATCCATTCTTTTTACCTCAATCTGCTCAGCATGTGGTGGCTGGAGAGGTGGGTATTGCCGATCGCCCTGTCCGTTTTGTTGCATGAGATCCTGATGTACTACTTGTCAAAGGAAACCCTACGGTTCATTCTGCGCTTCACCCTGCTCTTCATTGCCTTTTCCTGCGTTCTGAATATCATCGGACTGATCAGATTTCCTTTGGCAGTGAGAGCGATTGTCGGTGGCGGTGGTGGCTATGCACCCGAGGAAGTCACATATTTCACCCGCATCGGCATATCAAACTACGGTTTCTTCTCCGGATTGCCCTATTTATTGCCAGTCATATATTACCTGTTTCGCAAGTCATCCGGGACACTGAACAAGGCAATGTATCTGGGGCTGATCATGTTAATGATCCTCACCGTTTATTTCAGCACTATTACCACCCCCCTGCTGCTGGGCTCGATAGCGCTTTTGGTATCGGTCTATAGCGGAACCATGCTGAGGCGCGGTGTGGCGGTGATCATGACATCTACGATCGTCATCCTGATGATCCTCTTCACCCCCGAAGGCGTGATCGACAGGTCACTGAGTTTTGTCGGCAACATCGCTCCTTCCGAGGCGGTACAACGGCGAGTGGGAGATATCCAAAGGGCACTTCAGGAAGGCATCGAGGTGGAGGCGGAGACCGAATCCCGGGGGCTTACGACGGTGGAATTGCGTCTGCAGAGGATATACTGGATCATTGATGGTTTCTTGAAGCGGCCTCTTACCGGATCCCCACACGATATTCCACCGGAAGCGTACCACTTGCACTGGTTGTATCTTCTCGGTTCCACAGGCATACTGGGATTCGGATCCCTGCTGCTGCTCTTTGTGGAAGCATTTAGAAACAACCTTAGAATGTATAAGGACGAATACAGGTACTTTTACAGTATTTCACTTTTGACCTTTATTACCATGGGGATCCTGAAGGTGATCACGGGATGGTTCATGTATTTGGGCATCTTTATCATCGTTCCTCTATCCTATCATCTTAGCAGGGAAAAACCCCCGGTCAAAGACAGGGTTCGGGAGATATCCGATTGAACGATGGGCAGGCATAAACTCCTCAAAGTAGTCTGGATCTGTAATTCCAGTAATGAAAAGATCTGTCGTGTTATGGGATTGCCCGTCTTCGAACAGGCACCGTGGATCAGTATGTGGCTGGCGGACTTTGAGCCGCGGGAGGACGTGGAACTCCATGTGATCAGCCCCAATAAATTCGTCTCTCTTTACAGCCAGGCGACGGTCGATGGCATCACGTATCACTACTTCAATCACCGGATGCCATGGATCAAAAAGGCCTGGCCGCTTGATCTGGATTCCCGTACCGGGTTTATCCTGAACCGCCTGATAATCAGGCACCTGGTCAAAAGGATCAGACCTGACCTAATCCATATCATCGGAGCGGAGAATGCCTTGTATTCCTCGGTTTTCTTTGACCTCTGCAATCGCTATCCCATCCTGATTGGAATCCAGGGCTTTGCCTTTATGGCACAGGTGCGGTTGAATAGCCGGGCAAAACACCGGATAAGGACTGAAAAGCGGATTCTGAGCCAGGCGAAGTACTTTAACGTCAATTCCGATTATGCCGGATCAGTGATACGGGGGTTAAACGAACATGCGAACATATATAAGTATCCTACACCTTTCAAACCCGAGGATTTTCCCGTGACCAGAGACACTAACAAGGAATGGGACTGTGTTTTCTTCGGCAGGGTGGAACCCAACAAGGGGATTTATGATGTTCTCAGAGCACTGGCGCTGGTCAGAAAACATAAACATGACGTCAATTTGCTCATCATTGGCAGTATTTCTGGATCGATAAAAACTGAAATTCAACCTCTGGTGGAAAAACTGGATCTGCAGAGATCGGTTACTTTCAAAGACAGAACGGATACGAGGGAAGAGGTTTTTGATCTTGTCCGCCAAGCCCGGATCAGCGTCCTACCATCACTTAATGATGTATCACCCGGCACTATTACTGAGAGTTTACTGCTTGGCAATCCCATTGTTGCTTACTCGGTGGGCGCAATTGACGAGCTCTTTAACCATACCGAAAAACGCATCCATACGGTAGAGCGTGGTAATGTAGAAGGGTTGGCACAAGAAATCATGGATATCCTGAATGACTATGACAAGGCAAGGAACCACGCTCTACGCGCTCGCGAGGCATTTTTGGTAGAACGCCAAAATATAAGTATCGCTGATCAATTCATCGGATTCTATTGTCGGATTTTAACCAGCAGCCCACACCCGCGATGAACATCGTTCTTATCACTGGTCACCAATATCCGACCGGAACCGCTCTGACAAACCGGATCAGGTCATATCTGGAAGTTTTGGCTTCGTTGAGCAATAAGGTCAGCGTGTTGGTTTACAAACCCTCAGAGGACAGAAAACACCCCCAAAATCAGAGGATGGGCGTTCTCAGCGGGGTTGAGTATAGATATACCTCATACACGATCTATCAAAGCCAGAAAAGATATATGACCTTTCTTGCGTGGGTCTATGGATACATCAACTGTCTAATCAAATTGATCAGAATAAATCGCCGGAAACACATCGATATCATTATCCTGGCACAAGCCAGGTGTTCATTGATACCCTTTGTTTACCTGTTGACCCGTGCTACAGACACCAAATTCCTGCTGGAAAATAGCGAATTCCCCTGGTTCTTGATCCGACCGAAAGCCAGCAACTGGTTCTACCGTCCCCTGTATCAAAAACTCTACTATCGTTTATTCGATGGCGTAATCGCTATGACATCAATTTTGCAGGAGTACCACCAAAAATACGGGAAAAAGGATATTCGCATCATCCACTTGCCGATGACGGTGGACATGAGCCGCTTTACTCAGAATGTCCCCCGAGAAAACCGCATCACCTATATCGGGAACAAGAGTTTTCACAAAGATGGAGTTGATATTCTACTCAGGGCATTTGTTTCCATTGCCGACCGCATTGCTGGCTGGAACCTTGTCATAGTCGGGGATAGTGGAAATGATGATGCCATTAATGACAGAGCCAAGAGCCATGGATTAGCCCAGCGGGTTTTAACTCTGGGCAATGTGCACCGGGATGAGGTGCCACCCCTGCTTCTCAGGTCAAAGATCCTTGCTCTTGCCCGCCCGCATGGCATTCAATCGGAAGGCGGATTTCCCACCAAACTGGGCGAATATCTTGCCTCGGGCAATCTGGTGATCGTGACCGATGTTGGCGAAATCACCCAGTATCTCCAGGACGGGGTATCGGCTCTGGTAGCACAAGCAGATGACGACAAGGACTTTGCCCTGAAACTGGAGTATGCTATCACACAATATGAAAATCTGGAACATATCAGACAAGCCGGGTTTAATGTATGCCGGCAGCACTTTAATGCCGAAGTGCAAGGTAAACGACTAAACGAATTTTTCGTGTCACTTGTGAGCCGGGTGAGGACAGGATGATTGACGCCACCAAAATCATCGATCTATTGAGCGGTAAGCAGATCGGGAAGTACTACCAGATTTACGATAAGAGCCAGTGGTATTCGCCCGAGGAAATGAGGGTTTATCAGATTAGCAAACTCAAACGCCTTCTGACCCATTGCTATGCCCATGTTCCTTATTATCGCAATCTGATGATCAGTAAAAGTATCTTTCCTTCCGATGTCAGGGATCTGGCCATTCTCCAAGAGTTCCCCATCATCACCAAGGAACAGATCAAGGCGGAGTATGATCGCTTCATGCCCAATAATGAACACCAGATCAAGGGTATCAAGACCAGCCAGACCGGCGGCACCACCGGTAATATCCTGTACAAACGCAACGATGCCCGTACCCGCAGCTCGGTCTGGGCAAGTTACAAGCGTTTCTATGACTGGATGGGGATCCGTCCCGGCGATCGGGTGATGAACTTCTGGGGCGGCCATGTGATCAAGCATGGCTGGAAGGATACATGGATCAAGCGCTTTTCCGATCTTTTACGTAATTCTGTATCCCTCGATGCTTACGACACCCGTCCGGAAATCTTTGATGAGATCGTCAACACGCTGAAAAACAAGCACATCCGTTTGATCAGGAGTTATCCCCAGGCGTTATACTCACTCGCCAAAAAACTGGATGAGCAGGGCTTGACCTTTGATATCAAAGCCATCCTTACCACTTCCGAGCCGCTGATGCCCCAGCATCGTGAGCTGTTCCGGAAAGTATTCAATGCCGGCAGCTTTGACCAATACGGCTGTGGCGAGATCGGCGGCATTGCCTACGAATGTGCTGAGCACAATGGCTTGCACGTCACCGAGGAACGCGTGATCCTTGAATCCAACGAGAAAGACGAACTGCTGATCACCGACCTGGACAATTATGCCATGCCCTATATCCGCTACTGGAATGCCGATCAAGCGATCTTTTCCGACGAATTGTGCCCTTGCGGAAGAAAGAGCCGATTGATCTCCCAAGTAATGGGCAGGACCTGTGACTATCTGACGGGCGTCAACGGGCAGATCTTGCACTGGGCATATTTCTGGCATCTGCTCTTTGATACCAATATCGCCATCGACCGCAACTTCATCAAGTTTCAGATTGTGCAAAAGGCACCTGATCTGATCGTATTCCGCACCGTTTCAGACCCTTTGACCGATATAGACAAAGAGACCCTGATCCGGATGATCCATCAAAAAATGGGGAATATGCGGGTGGAATTTGTCCTGGAAGAGGATATTCCCAATACACCATCGGGAAAGTATCGCCCCGTTATCAATGAACTACTCTGATCGATATCCGGCGTTTATCTTGGGTTGACATTATGAACCGATACTATTCTCAAAGACATCGGCGCCAGTTGGATCCCGACCGTGATGCCTGCACCTTGACCGAGTGGATGACCGGCAGGTCAAAATGTCTCTACGGTATTCATCCCCATGGTTTTGCCGTCTTTCTTGATCACACAAGAGTTGATGCTTGCGATGAATACAAACGTGGCGATCCCTACGGGATTGAGGACAATATCGACAGCTCATTCCAGAAAGCAAGAATCGCCAATACAATATCGCTCGTCAGGCATATTACCCGGGTCAGTGGAAATGATCTTATCCGTATCCTGGACATCGGCTGTGGACAAGGCTACATTAGCACTCAGATCCGCCGTGCTTTCCCTCAATGCGCCATCTCTGCCGTTGACCTGTCGATTTCAGCCATAGAAAAGGCGCGGGTAGTTGACAGCAATATCGATTTCATCGTAGCTGATGCTAATGACCTGCCTTATCCACCCGGCTCTTTTGATTGCCTGATCATGAACAATATCTGGGAACACCTGACCGATCCTCTCGGCTTGCTGATCAATGCCAAACGGGTATTGAAGGACAAGGGCTATCTGATCCTGTCCACACCCAGCCGATATCGCTTTTCCAATCTGATCCGTGCCCTGCGCGGCAAGCAACTTGTGATCAGCCCCCACCATATCACTGAATATACCATTGGACAGGTGAAGGAGCAACTGCGCTTCGCCGGATTTGAAACGATCCGCACTATCAGTTCGGACACGTCCTCCCGGCATGGTTCCATCTCTCCTTCCGCCCTGGCATCGCGTTTGGTCCGAGCCATCCTGACTGTGTTGCTCGGGATCACCCGTTCCCACCACCTTCTCAATTCCACCGCCTTTTTTCTGGCAGTGAAACAAAATGGTTAATGCCATCACAGTTCTTTGCCTGAAGAAAGCTTACCTATACCGTATCGATTTTGTACGGATAATTGATGTTCCCCTTGCTTCATTACCTTAGTTTAACCTTAGTATAACCTTACGGGCGTAAGGTTATACTAAGGTTAAACTAAGGTAATGAAGCAAGGAGGAAGGGTTACACTTATAATATAGACACGGAACAGATGGAGTTTTGAACCCTTTTCAATGCTTGATGGTATATTATTAAACAAATGGAATTCAGATGAATCGTAGCACGATTACTTTTTGGCTGCTGGGTTTGAAGCACGGGTTCGACATGAATGGCATGGTGAAGTTCGTGATGGAAAACCAATACTGGAGTCAGGATCAGATCACGGATTACCAGACGCGGCGGATGCGCCTGATGATTGCTCATGCCTATGCCAATACGCTGTTTTACCGGTGGGTCATGGATGAGCGGGGCTTGACCCCGGCTGATTTCCGGGATCTGAGCGACCTGAAAAAACTGCCGACGATCGGCAAGCAGGAGATCAATCCCTGCTGGGACGATCTCATCTCCGTCAATTCCGGGCAGTATAAACCCATGCACCGCGTGACCAGCGGAACGACGGGAGTCACTTTTCAGTATTACAATGACGTGAAGAGCTGGGGATTGAACTGGGCGACCAAGATCCGCACCTTCAGTTGGGGCGGTTATCGTTTTGGGGCAGACCGGATCGCGACGCTCAAGGGTGGTTCGATGCTGGCCCGGGGAAAACCATCGCTGAAGAGCAAGATCTGGAAATGTCTGCACAATTATCTTGATCTGCCGGTGGTGCATCTTTCACCGGAGGGGATGGAGTCATATCATCAACTGATGATCAAAGAACGGATCAGATTTCTCCGGGGCTTCCCCTCGGCGGTCTTTACCTTTGCCAAATATATCGATGAGCAGCATGGGGGCTTGCCTTTGGATGCTACTTTTACCTCTGCCGAACTGTTGCACGGCTATCAGCGCGAGCAGATCGAAAAGACA
>VGPI01000059.1 GCA_016875595.1 Candidatus Cloacimonadota bacterium | reverse complement strand
GTCATAGATCCCCGCCAACAGCAGGGGATATCCATTGGCTGCCTGGATAAAGAAGGGCTGTTTATCGGGTTTGCGCCATTCATAGAATCCGGTTACCGGAATCAGACACCGCTTGTATTGCAGTCCCGCCTTGAAAGTCTTTTTCCCCAGGATCGTCTCGCTGCGGACATTGATCATCTGATACTGTGGCAGTTCCATCGTCCAGGAGGGGATCAGTCCCCACCGGAAATGCGTCAGCAACCGGGTTTCCCTGGTGGCGATAAAAGCCGCTACCGCCTGAGTGGGCGCCACATTGTAGTTGATCTCGATCTGCTCATCACGCTTGGCGATGGCGAGTTCATCAATCAACTTCTTGAGTTGGTCGTGTTTGATCACTTGAGCGAATCTTCCACACATCTTCTCACCTCTTTGGTTGACAAAGTCGTGAAGCCGGAAAAATAGGCAATAGAAAAATTAATGATTCTCCTGGAGCAGTAGTATGCCTTTTGATATCGATGCCGTGATGCCCTTACTGCAAGAGCATTTTCACCGGGTGCAAACTCCCGTGGTGGACTTTATTGCCGCCAAGACCCATGACCCCTTCAAGATCCTCGTTGCTACGATCCTCAGTGCCCGCACCAAGGACGAGACGACCACCACAGTGGTCAATCGTTTGTTTGGCGTTGTAAACACTCCGGACGATTTGGAGCGGATCAGTGCTGAGGACTTAAATGCCATTCTCTTTCCAGTTGGTTTTCATAATGCCAAAACGCAGCATCTCAAACAGTTACCGGCTGTTCTAAGAGACCGGTTTGGAGGTGCGATCCCTTCCGGGATCGAGGATCTGATCCAATTACCCGGAGTTGGCAGAAAGACCGCCAATCTGGTTCGTGCCATGGCATTCGGACTACCAGCCATTTGTGTCGATATTCACGTCCACCGTATCAGCAACCGCTGGGGTTATGTCCACACTAAAACGCCATTCGACACCGAGATGACGTTGAGAGAGATCCTGCCCGAGAAATACTGGCTGGTTTTCAATTCCTATGTGGTTGCCTTTGGTCAGAACCTGTGTACTCCCAGGAAGCCCAATTGTACTTCCTGCCCGATCTATTATCACTGCCCAAGGGTCGGTGTTTAATCTTCCCCGGTTGTTGACGGTCGGTTTAATTGTCCTGGTTCTCCAGTATGTCACGGATAATCCGCTTGATCAGCGGTGTCTGTGAGTTCAGTGTTTTCATGGTGTTTACAAATTGGAGAATACCCGATAGATACCGGGTGTCCTCCCTGCTTGATTACCTTAGTATAACCTTAGTATAACCTTACGATCGTAAGGTTATACTAAGGTTATACTAAGGTAATCAAGCAGGGAGGAAAGGGCGTGGGAGAATTGTATTGACACGGTTTGGGTCTCGCCAAAACTGGCCCGCATCATTAATAAAAATGGAGTCGCCTTGAATACAGCAGGTTTCAACCGTATCCATAACGCAAAGCAGGCGTTGTACATAGAACTGCAAAAATATAATCCGATAGTCGTGGATGACGAGGAGGTATTGGCAGAGCTTTCAGCATTCACCGCGACATTGACACCTCTTTACACCTCATAGACCAACCTTCACGATAAACATGCCGGGGCTCAGATCCTGCCGGCGACTCTGAACGGAAACTGAGCCGGACATTTGAAAGTATGACACATCCGTAACCCGGAAAACGTCGATCTTTCAATCTTATGATAACCGACCGGATGATCTTAATCCTTAACAGACAATCAATTGAGGTGTTAAATGCAAGCATTAGGCAGACAAATACTCGTGGAGTTCTACGATTGCAACCCGGAGTTGCTCAAGAGCGAGACATACATGGAAAATGCGATGGTTCAGGCGTGCATCGAAGGCAAAGCCACCGTCGTTACCCATACCTTTCATTCATTCAGTCCTGGTGGCGTTAGTGGCGTGGTTGTCATCGCTGAATCACACGTGGCGATCCATACCTGGCCTGAATATGGCTATGCCGCGGTTGATATCTTCACTTGTGGTGAGACGATCGAACCCTGGATCCTTTACAATTATCTCAAGACCGCATTTGAGAGCAGACAAGCCAGTCAGATGGAATTGAAGCGCGGGCTCTTCGAGACCGCTGGAGAAAAACTGCGCCACAAACCAGAGGGGCTTTAAGATGGAATTGTGGTTTACGGAAAAACATAGCCCGGGGCGCGGACTCACCTACCAGGTGAAACAAACGCTGTATCAGGAGCGGAGTCAGTTTCAGACGATCGATATAGTGGAAACGGAGGATTTTGGGCTGGTGATGTTGCTGGATGGGGTGATCATGGTAACGGAGAAAGACGAATTCGTCTATCATGAAATGCTCAGCCAGCCCCCGCTGTTTACCCATCCGGCACCCCGGGAAGTGCTGATCATTGGTGGCGGAGATTGTGGTACGCTGAAACGTGTTCTGATCCACAAAACAGTGGAACATGTCACGCAGGTGGAGATCGATGAGATGGTGACCCGGGTAGCGGGGATGTATTTTCCCCTGCTGACTGACTGTACGAAAGATCCCCGGGTAGATCTGGTCTTTGACGACGGCACCCATTATCTCAGAAACAATCAGGATCGCTTTGATCTCATATTGATTGATTCGACGGATCCGGTCGGACCGGCGGAAGGTCTGTTTCAACGGGATTTCTATGCCGATTGCCAGCGGGCTCTGAAAGAGGACGGCATCCTCTGTATCCAATCCGAAAGTCCTTATATTGATGCCTTGCGGGAAGTGATCGTGCAGGCAAACCGTGATCTCAGAGGGCTGTTTCCCTTCGTCTTTCCCTATCTGACACCGATCCAGACCTATCAAGCCGGACTGTGGATGTTTCAAATGGCATCGAATCGATACAATCCGATCAACCCTGAAGTGGGGAAGAGGATCGATAGCATGGGTAGCGCTTTTCAATTCTATAACCGGGCTATCCACGATGCCTGCTTTGCGATGCCCGAATTCATCAAGCGGATGTTAGTATAAAAAAGAACGATGGAGTGCGCTATTGTGACTGGAATTTGCATTCCAGTGAATTGGATACACAAACAAGATTGTCGGCAGGGACTGTAGAAGTATCTGTAAATAACTGCTATTAAAAGACATTAATGAACTCAATGGGGATAAACAGCCCCTTTTTCCCAATTTGGGCATCCTTCTTGCATCTCCGATTGATAACCTGACAGAAACGGTTTTAGAAATAACAACAAAGAAATAAGAGGAGACACAATGAAGAGATTCAGCTTGATCATACTGCTCTTGATCCTGGTGATCGCTTTACTGGCATCACAGGGGACGATCAGATTGGATTCGGCATATAATGGAGTACGGCTTGTCCGCAATACGCAGGATGGAATTACCCTCAAATATTCGGT
This sequence comes from Candidatus Cloacimonadota bacterium, assembly GCA_016875595.1. Classification (GTDB taxonomy): domain Bacteria; phylum Cloacimonadota; class Cloacimonadia; order Cloacimonadales; family Cloacimonadaceae; genus VGPI01. Next base: position 7,444 of record VGPI01000059.1, on the reverse strand, counting down.
GGATGCCCTGCATTACAAACAAATTGAGACTTCAGAGGGGATCTTTACCGAGATCAATATCGCTGACTATACTACCACAAATGTTGATGGAATGCCACGTTTACCGCTATTGCGGCAATTGATCAGCGTTCCGTTGGCAGCCGAAATGAATACTCAGGTCACAGCTCAACGCAATACTCACATGACCCTTTCATCCTACGGGTTGCATTATCCGCTGGTCCCCAAGCAACCATCAGTTTCCAAAAGCGCAGACCCGGCACAAGCACAATTCGTGATCAATCGCGATTTCTATAATCTGAATAAATGGACATCCGATCCGCTTATTCGCGTGGAAGAGATCGGGATGATGCGCGGAGTACGGCTCTTTGCCGTTGACTTCGCACCGCTGAGATACAACCCCAGTTCCGGAGAGATCGAGGTGGTTATGGAAGCGGAAGTGGAGATTGCCTTCATCGGCGCTGATCACGATGCCACTCAGGAATTGTATGCCAAGACCTGGTCACCCGCTTTTGAATCGGTGGTTGCATCGACTGTGATCAATCACCACCAACCCCGGATGACCTTGAACCGTTATCCATTGGGTTATGTGATAGTCACTCCCCAGATGTTTGTGGATACGCTTCAACCCTTTATCCAGTGGAAACGCCGGGAGGGCTTCAATGTGATCGTAGCAACCACTGAACAGATCGGCAATACTACCAATCAGATCAAGACATATCTCCAGGGATTGTGGGACAATGCTACTCCAAACAATCCGGCTCCATCTTATCTTTTAATTGTCGGAGATACAGCTCAAGTACCTGCCTGGCAAGGGGTAACCGATACAGGACATATTACGGACCTTTCTTATGTCCGACTACAGGGAACGGATTATATTCCTGAAATGTACTATGGCAGGTTTTCCGCCACCAATGTCAATGAACTGATCCCTCAGGTGGAAAAATCACTGATGCATGAACAATTTACTATGCCCGATACCTCATATCTGGCAAATTCTGTACTCATCGCCGGAGTAGATTCATACTGGGCGCCCACTCATGCCAATGGTCAGATCAATTATGGTGTAAATAACTACTTCAATGCTACCCAGGGGATCAATCCAATTGCATACATGTACCCCCAATCGGCTTCCCAGGCTGGTGCTATCGTCAACAGTGTAAGCCAGGGCGCGGGATATGTCAACTACACTGCTCATGGAAGCACTACGAGCTGGTCTGATCCTGCCTTTACTATATCAAATATCAATAATCTCCAGAACGCCAACAAGTATCCGGTTGTCGTCGGGAACTGCTGTGTGACGAGTTCGTTCAACGTTGGTCTCTGTTTTGGAGAGGCATGGCTCAGAGCCCCCAATAAGGGCGGCGTAATTTACATCGGTGGAACCAATAACACCTATTGGGATGAGGATTATTGGTGGGCAGTGGGATACAAACCTCCAGTGGTTGGAGCTGGATCGCCATTCGTCGCAAATCGCACCGGCGTTTACGATGCCTTGTTTCATACCCACGAAGAACCTTATGATCAGTGGGCTCCAACAACCGGAGCGATGGTTGTCATGGGCAATCTGGCGGTAGCGACGTCTAATAGTGTAAGGATGAACTACTACTGGGAAATCTATTGTATCATGGGTGATCCTTCACTGGTGCCGTATCTGGGGATACCAGCTGAGAATGCCGGATTGTATCCCGATCAGATCTTTATTGGGGAATCAACTGCTGATATCATCGCCGAACCCTATACCCATGTTGCTCTCTCGATGAACAACGAACTTAGGGGAACAGCTCTGGTCGGAGCTAATGGGAATGTAACCCTGAACTTTACACCATTTGATCAACCCGGAACAGCACAACTGGTTATGACTCGATCCCGTCGTCGCCCCCTGATCGCCAATATCGATGTTCTGCCTAATGTGGGTCCCTATGTAATGGTTCAGAGTATAAACGTAAACGATGGTAACAATAATGTCCCGGAAGCTGGAGAGACTATCAATCTTGATGTGACCTTCAATAATGTAGGCATCCAGAACGCTACCAATCTGACTGCTACAATCTCCACCCAATGTCCCTATGTCACGATAACTAATTCAACCACCAGTTTCGCTGAAATCAATAGCGGCTCCACTCTAAATGTGCCCAGTGCTTTCACCATCATGATATCACCTATGATCCCCGATCAGACGCAAATCCAGTTCGATTTTTCCATTACTGATGGAAACAACGTTTGGTCTTCACAACGCAGTGTTACGGTCAATGCACCCAATGTCGCATTTGGCAACGTGCTATTGGTCGATCAAAACACCAATGGGATATTTGAGAGCGGAGAGACCATTCAGATCACTGTAAATATTACCAATACCGGTTCTATGGTATCCGAGAGTGGTACTTTGAACGTTGTGATGAACTATCCCAATGCAACCCTGTCCCAGGATTCATTCATCATTCCCAATATTCCGGTGGGGATCAATATCCCGGTGTCATTTTCGGTCATGCTGGGAATGGGGTTACCAAATGGAGTGACAGTGCCGATTGGAATTGCGCTGACTGCAGGAGTTCAGATGGCAAATCACTCTATTTTGATTCCTATCGGTCAGGTCAGTGAAGGATTTGAAGCAGGTAATTTCTCTGCCTTCCCCTGGCAGAATAACAGCCCAATCCCCTGGACCGTGGTCTCAGGAACTGGATTTGTCAATTCCGGAACTTATGCAGCCCGATCCGGGACAGTCAGCCATAATGGCAATACCGAGTTGAGTATCACCCTCAATATCAGTGCTGCCGGAAGTATCAGTTTCTGGCGCCGGGTATCATCTGAGGCGGGTTACGATTTCTTGAAGTTTTATATCGACACCGTCGAGGTGGGCGGTTGGTCGGGGAATCAGACCTGGGCTCAGTTCACCTATCCAGTGGTTGCCGGTACCCGGACATTCAAGTGGGTTTATTCCAAGGATGGTTCGCTTAACAGTGGCTCTGATTGTGCCTGGATAGATGATATCATCTTTCCAGCCTCCGGGGCAGGTAACGTTCCGATCTTCTTTACCAATACCGGATCCCTCAGCTTTGAGAACGTACCGTACAATACAACGGTATCAGCCAATTTCTCTATCCGTAATCTGGGGAGTGTCAATATGAATGGGTCGATCACTATTCCGGCTGGATTTGTCTTGCTCCAGAATGGGAATATCCTTCCATCGACATATAACTACACAGTAAATGGCGTGAGTACAGCGCTTTTCACACTATCTTACACGACGACTAATGTACCAGTTACTTTCAACGGTGACCTGATCATCACCAGTAACGATCCCTACAACAACGTCCACAGTATCCCGGTGTTCCTGCAGACATCCGTCAGTAACGATGATCCCAGTGTTGTACCCGTCGTTACGAGATTGGATGCCAATTATCCCAATCCCTTCAATCCGGAGACCACGATCAGCTTTGGAATTCGACATTCAGGGGCTGTCAGGATCAATGTCTATAATATCAAAGGTCAATTAGTACGTACCCTGGTGGATGCTAATTTGAACGCCGGCAATCACCGTGTCGTATGGAGTGGCACCGACAATAGTGGTCGCATTGTTTCCAGTGGAGTTTATTTGTATCGGATGGAAACCGCTGGATATACCAAGACACAAAAGATGATGTTACTTAAATAATAGAACGAGTGGCGGAGATGCCAAACGGCATCTCCGCTGACTTACGAAGGAGAAGATATGTCCATAGTAAGATTTTGTTTCGCTTTTAAAAACAAATCGTTGCAAAACATGGAGGAAAAATGAAACGCACAGTTTTATTGATCGGATTGCTGGTCTCAGCGATCCTTTCTCTTACTGCCGGTCAGGTGGTGATCAGTGATCAACCCAATCAAGTCCGGCTTGTTACGGGAAGCCACAACCGGATGACTATTGAGATGACTTTGGGCGCATTCAATGTCAGCGAAGTAAGGATCAATGACGAAATCTGGTACGATCTGTCGGTGAAAAATGCAGGATTGACCTTGGAAAAGGGTCTTCCGCAAGTGCCGGTGCTAGCCGGTAGTGTGATTATACCGCCAATGGCGGCAATGGACTTGACGATTGTCGGTTCTGATTATGTTGAGTACAAGATGCCGGTAGCTCCATCCAAGGGCAGTTTAACCCGCGATATTGATCCAGCTTCGGTACCCTATTCTTTTGACACCTTCTACCAAAGCGGCATTCAATATCCAGCCAGCCACGCGGTTCTCACAGAGCCCTTTATCATCAGTGATTTCAGGGGGATCACGGTCCATTTCCAACCATTCGTCTATTATCCTCAGACTCAGACCTTGAGAGTATATTCCCGGATCGAAGTTGAGCTGAGGGAATCCGGTCTTGACAGCCGTAATACGATGACTTCACCCCAGAATTCTTATAGTTGTTACTTTGAATCGCTCTACAGAGATCTCTTTTTGAACTGGAACGATGCCAAGTACCCGGTTGTAAACGAAGTAGGCAGGATCCTGGTGATCAAGAACAGCATGTTTGATGCTGCTCTTGTTCCGTATGTTGATTGGAAACGTCAGAACGGATTCCAAGTCGATGTGGTCGATGTCAATGTTGCCGGACCGACCGCTATCCAGATCAAGAGCTACCTTCAAGACCAATATAATCTGAATAATGGTCTCAAATTCGTCCAGATCTTCGGTGATGCTCCCCAAGTGCCATCATTGTTAGCTAATGGTGGTGGCTCTGATCCATCTTTTGCTTTGCTTGCCGGTAACGATAGCTATCCTGATATCTTTGTGGGACGGTTCTCAGCCGAAACGGTGGAACAGATCGAGACCCAAGTATTGAGAACCGTTCATTATGAGAGAGACATCCAGGGCGGTAGCGGTTGGATCGCACAAGGAATGGGCATTGCCTCCAATGAAGGTGGAGGTTCCCAGGGGGACAATGGAGAATCCGATCAAGCGCATATGGAACTCATCAGAGGTATATTAATGAACTATGGATATACCTCGGTTGACCAGATGTATCAGAATTATGGAGCCACCGCAGCTCAAGTCAGCAATAACGTCAACGCCGGGCGTGGATTTATCAACTACGTTGGCCACGGCTCTGCTACTTCATGGTCGACCACTGGATTCAGCAGTGCGAATGTGAACCAGCTTGTAAACAACAATATGTTGCCGTTTATCGTGTCGGTTGCCTGTGTCAACGGCAATTTCGTAAGCCAGACCTGCTTTGCCGAAGCATGGCTAAGAGCCATAAATAATCAAACCGGAGTTCCTACCGGCGCTATTGCCATGTATGCCTCCACCGTTAATCAGCAGTGGAGTCCGCCCATGCGCGGGCAGGACCATATCGTTGAGTTAATGGTGGGTGGCCAGATGTACACGATCGGAGGATTGTATTTTAATGGTGCATCCCGGATGGTCGAGGTTTATGGTACCAATGGAGCCAACGAATACAAAAACTGGCATATATTTGGAGATGCATCGCTAATGGTTCGCACCCAGCCAGCCGCACCGATGACCGCCACCTATGACCCGATCCTGTTCCTGGGGTTCAGCACATTTAATGTGCAAACCGTTCCCAAGGCACGTGTGACCTTGATGAGCAATGGGGTTGTCTATGGTACAGCTGTCGCTGATATAGCGGGAGCAGCTTCGGTGGTAATGGCCAATCCACCAGCCCAACCGATGGATATGACCCTGACCATAACCGCGTTCAATTGTGTGACTCTGATCGACACCATCCAGATCCTTCCCAGCACCGGACCTTATGTAGTGGTTAATCAACATATCATCTCTGATGGCAACAATAATGTCCCGGATTATGGTGAAGTAATTAATCTTAATCTCCATTTGAACAACGTCGGCGCTTTCGATGCCACCGGCGTTCAGGTTCAGATCACTTCCACTGATCCGTATCTGACTATTTTGACCGGAAATGAAATGATCGGAAACATCCCTGCCAATGGCGTGGGACAAACCACTCAGGGCTTTATGATCCATATCGCCAATAATGTACCAGACCAGCATGTGGCACAGTTTACCGTAACGATCACTTCCGATAGCTTAAACGTTTGGGAATATCCCAGGAATTTCGTTATTAACGCCCCCAGTTTCAGCTTTGGTTCTATCCAGGTCGATGACAGCAATGGCAATAACAATGGCAGGATCGATTCCGGCGAAACGGTGATAATCACAATTCCCCTATACAATGTTGGTCATTCCCAGGCGACCAATGTCATGTCCTCGTTGCTTTTAACCAATGTGACGCATGTCGTAACCCCGATCTCCGCCTTTTTCTCTGCTCTTCCTCCAACTGCTGAAGCCAGTTTGATCTATGAAGTGACATTCAGTTCCCAGATACCGGTCGGAACGGTCGCCAATCTGATTCTTCTGATCGCAGCGGGAGATTATTCGGCGTCACAGAACTTCAGCATCCCGATTGGTATTGTGATGGAGGACTTTTCGTCCGGAGGATTTAACTCCTTTCCCTGGTTGTTTACCGGTGGTAATTGGACGATCGATACAACCTCACCCCAAAGCGGCACGACATGTGCCCGGTCCGCCACAATCACGCACAGTCAGTCCACCACCATGAGCGTGACTCTGAATGTACCGGTGGCAGGCAACGTATCCTTCTGGAGAAAGGTGTCCAGTGAGGTTAATTACGACTATCTCAAGTTCTACGTCAACAATATTCTCAAAGACCAGTGGTCGGGTGATCTGCCCTGGGCTCAAGCCTCCTATGCGGTATTGCCTGGTCTAAACACCTTCAAATGGGAGTACGTCAAGGACTATATGGTTTCCAGCGGCAGTGACTGTGCCTGGATCGATACCATCGTCTTTCCGACCACCGGTGGAACTTCCACCGCTCCCATCTTTACGGTAACGCATACCAACATCGCCTTTCAACCTACCATTGTCAACAACCTGACTTTCGTACCCCTAACCATTTCTAACACCGGTGATGCAGTAATGATTGGAACAATCTCAGCCCAGGCGCCTTTCTCAGTGGCGCTCAATCAGAATAATCCGGTCTATTCCCTCCAATACCTGATCAATCCTATGTCGTCACAGGATTATTTCATCGGATTCGCCCCTACTGCTATCGGTGTGGTCAATGGCTATCTGGTTATCACTTCCGATGATCCCCTGGCGCTTGAGACCCTCATCCCGCTCTCCGGTGAAGGCAGACCCGTGTCCAATCAGGATCAGGTTACTCCGCTGGTCACTGAACTCAAGGGCAATTTCCCCAATCCATTCAATCCGACTACCACCATCGCCTTCAGTTTGAAAGAGAGAAGCTTCGTGACCATCGAGATCTACAACGTCCTTGGTCAGAAGGTGAAGACCCTGGTTAGAGAGAATCTGGATGCCGGGAACCACACCATCCATTGGCATGGAAAGGATGATAATGGCTCCTCCGTTGGCAGCGGTGTCTATTTCTACAAGATGTCCGACGGTGGAAAGTACA
>VGPI01000058.1 GCA_016875595.1 Candidatus Cloacimonadota bacterium | reverse complement strand
AATCCCCGGGCTGGGTCGCGGAGGGAAAGCGACCCTACGATAGTGAGTGAACCATGACAATTTATATAATCCCGTACTGGGTCGCTGAAGGAAAGCGACCCTACGATAGCGAGTGAACCATGACAATTTATATAATCCCGTACTGGGTCGCGGAGGGAAAGCGACCCTACGATAGCGAGGCGGGGTAAATGAAAATCCTGTGTATTTCCCCCAAAGCCACGATCGGCGGCTTGGAAGCTTTGCACTCCGGCAATCAACTTATCCAGGGCATCATCTATGTGGCGGCAGCGGCAAAACGCGCCGGACATGAGGCGCAGGTGGATTTTGGTGGCTTAGATGATATCGCTGACAAGATCGATCAGTTCAAACCCGATATCGTTGGATTGTCCTGTGTGACCGCCACTTATCCCATGACCCGCGACATCATCCGCAAGATCAAACCGCTTTTCCCCGATGTCAAGACCATCATCGGCGGACACCATGCCACCTTCATGTACCGGGAAGTGATCGATGAATCCGGCGTGGATTACGTCTGCCGCGGCGAAGGTGAGGAGGTCTTTCCCCTGTTATTGGAAGCTCTCTCCCAAGGTGATCCTCATCCCGCCATCCCTGGCATTGTCTTCAAAAAAGATGGTCTTTTCCACAATGATCAAGCCATCGCCATCCTGGATGACCTGGATAAGATTCCGCTCTGCACTCCCGATCTTCTGGCTCCGGGACTGAAATTCTCACCCAAGCTGGTCTCCAGCCGCGGTTGTCCCTTCAAGTGCTCCTTCTGTTCCATCTCCGCCTTTTACAATGGCAAATACCGTCAACGCAAGGTGGAGGACGTGATCGCCGACGTGGAACGTTTTGTCGGTTGGGGTTATGACAATTTCTGGTTTCATGACGACACGCTCACCGCCGATCTCAGATGGGTGCGTGAGTTCTGTAACCAGGTCATCGAACGCGGCTTCGGGATCACTTGGAATTGTATGTCCCGCGTGGATACCATCTGTCGTGACCCGGAACTCGTCGCTCTGATGGCAAAAGCCGGATGCCGACTGATATCCATTGGGGTCGAAAGTGGGATCCCCGAGATCATTGAACGGATGCATAAAAAGATCGACCATGACCAGATCCGCCAAGCCATCCGGATCCTTAATAATACAAATATCTCCCACAACTGGTTCATGATTATCGGCTCCGGTGATGAATTCGATACTCCCGAGTATATCAAAATGAATATCAAGTTCTTCTGCTCCTTCAAGTTCGGACTTGTACTCGTCTCCGTTCTGACCCCATTCCCCGGTACCGAGATCTTTGAAAAACTCCGAGCTGAAAACCGCATCCTGCATTATGACTGGGAGAAATACGATATCACGCACTGTGTCTATCAGCCCCTCGGCATGAGCCCCCGGGAACTGGAAAGCTACCTCAAAAAGGCATACTTCCGCATCTATCTGAGCATGGGGCTGCGCATCATCCCCGTGATCCGCCATGCCATCCGGAGCGGTGCCGTCAGCCGGGAAAAGATCTCCCGCATCATCAGGATCTTCTGGCATACCTATATCCTGCGCAAATCGTTCGACCAAGCCATCTCCAAGCGTGACTGACAGACGGCTCCGGCGATCACAATGACTCAAGTTATCGGGACGCAGAAATTGTCGGCAACTTGACAGCTCGTCCAGCCCTCCTCCCTGCTTGATTACCTTAGTATAACCTTAGTATAACCTTACGAGCGTAAGGTTATACTAAGGTTATACTAAGGTAATCAAGCAGGGAGGAACGGTGATTAGGGGGATAAAAGAGCCCTGGAAAAAGTACTGGATAATGCTAAAAGCCAGCAATCCGCCAGGCATGGTCAATCAATGCATAGGTGAAGAGAAGACCTCACTTCAGGGCAACAGGCAGGATTTGTGCCAAAGATATCCCGCGCGGGGGTCATTTGTTCATGACTCCGCGCGGGAAATGCAGGTTCTCTATTCGATCAACTCCCCTGACAGGATGTTCGCTCTGAAGGTGGCGTTTCCAATATCGATATCAGCTTGTCCCCCTCCAATTTGAATGTCAAAGTAGCGATCTATAGTATGCTCTGAATATGAAGTTCCGCTGGTAAAAGTGATATCAGCATGGAAGTGCCCGGTAATCTGACCACTAATTGCATTTACAATTCCGGGACCACTTCCACGGGGCATGATAAGATCGGTCAAATTGAATTCCAGGTAGTGATCGGAGGTTCGCACTCGGAAAAAAGTGCGGATCGTATCGACAGCAGCCCGGTAGTAATCGCCATTGATCGTTATGATGTTTTGGTGAGCATTGGTAAGAGTCCAGTTGGCATTTACTTCGTTCAATTGTTGTGAAAGCCGCCGGGTAACATGCCTTCCCTGCCCTTGCACAATGTTAAACTGGATCGTGCGTGCGGTGTCCGCCCCAGTGATGTAATACTGCTGAGCCTGGCCGGTGGAATTAAGAAACTTCAGAGTATAATCTCTGGATACAAATGCATATGGGATCAGCCCGGCAGTGCCGCGTTCCCGTTCGATGTGAATAGACCATTCTTCGGTGTCGATATCATAAGTTTTTGTGAAAACAAAATAATCCCTGGGATACTTCTGTTCGAGTTTATCCATTCCATCTGAGGTGGCAAAACTACTCAGATCGACGAGTTGATCGATCATACCCCCAGTTGAATAAGCAAGATTCCCGGCAATCGATTCGGCTGCGTCCTGTGTGATGCTGGGATTGTTGGTGTTCTCTTCGCATGCTGAGAAGAGGGATATCAGAGCGATGCCCAAACAGGCACCGATTAACGGGACCGGTATTTTCCTTTTCATTGGAACTCCTTGTAAAAAAAGTATTCTAACCCTGATACATTCCACCCACTCGAAACCTTCATTTTTTCTCGTGGACATCCACAGAACGGGTAATGCTCCTGGTTCAAACCGGATGATCCCAGCCACCAACACATCCACTTCCCATAATTACGAATGTCTCGATATGGAAATTGAGCCGGATTCTTATTGTTACTGGCTGGAATATGTGGAAATTGGTGGAATGAATGGCTACCATGGACCCATCTTGGTTACCGTTAGCACTCAGGATGATCCCGGTACTCCGAATATACCATTGGCAGCTTCATTGAAGCGGATCTTCCCCAATCCCTTCAATCCCAGCACCTCGATCTCGTTCGAAGTGTCATCAGCAGATCTGATCACCATTGCGATCTTCAATATGTGAGGGGTCAAAGTGCGTGACTTGTTCCGGGGAGAGATGGACCAGGAACTTATCCAAGAACCTGGGATGGCAAAGATAAGGACGGCAGAACCCTGAGCAGTGGCATCTATCTGATCAAGATGACCACCAGGAATGATGTGTACGTCAAGAAAGCTATGCTGATGAAGTAGAGCTTGCTCTCATAATAACAATGGGTTGGTTCGCCAACCCTTTTTTTGCTGTCTGTCTATCCTCGCCGGGGATGATTACATCCAACCAGTTCTATGGAACATTCTATTGTGGTTCAATCCCATGCTCCGTAGATTCTTTACTCAATAGAACGAGAGAATCTGTTTGCGATAGTTGATGCTCATTGGACGCTGAGACAAGAACGGATGTCCCAGTAATCCGTCAAGCTTGATGTCGTATGCTTTATTGATGTGTGAGATATCCGAAAAGCAGTAGCGCATGCGCTCAAACTTGATCTTGCCCACCTGATTCTTTTCTATGTATCCAATGTGGACTTCGACTTTCTGTCCGTCGGCGCCCATCAGAGTGTCAACTGAGGCATCGGTGAGCAGTTTCCTATACTTGGGATATAATGAAGTATCGATCAGATTTGCCATGGCACCGGTATCCAGTCCCAGATTCAGTTTCTTTTTACCGACGGTGGTCTTGATCACGGGAATATGACCAAAGAGCTCAAACTGGACCTGATGCACCGGTTTGGGTGGCTGATGCGCTGCGAGCAGGGAACCGTCCTTCCTCAAGCCATACAGCCGGATTATGCTGTTCTCATAATCGATATAGGTCTCGAATGGTTCCAGTTCCGCCTTGCTGATCAAACCGGCAAAACTCTCTCCGAGCTCGCTTTCCAGATGCGATAAGTCCATGGTGACGCAGTCAAAATCACTGTAAGCAGCGCCAGCCCAACGGAACATCTCCAGCTTGCGAATTCCGACGCCTTCAATGGCACCACCCACTCCGGCGGACATTCCGATGATCTGTACCGGACGATCCGGGTCATAAACACTATTGAGCACCAGCATGGGCGCACCGCTGTCCAGGATGAATGATCCCTTAACGCCGTTGATCTCAGCTTCTATGAGGATCAGGTTGTTTTGCAGACGGAAAGGAACTTCGGCATATTGCTTGATGCTGCTCCCGCCGCTGGTGGCAGTTCCCGGATTGGCTGCCTGAAATAGCGATGTACTCACGATCTTGTCCTCCTTGTCGAGTGTGAAGTCGATCTCCCTGATGCCGTTGAGAGTGACCATACTGACGGTATATACGGTATGGTTGTCCATCTGAGTAGTCTTCTTCGCAATGCAACTGGCGATCTTGACCGGTGCATTGCTGAAGATCTGGGTCAATGCCTCTTTGGTATATTCCGGAGGGACTTGATCGATGCTGAAATCCCGGGAAAAGGCATCCTTGGCTTTCCAGTAGGACTTGGCATTCCAGCCCTCGACAAAACTCTGGATCGACTGAGGCAAAGGGATGCCGGATACATCATCCAAAGCACCCAGCCCATGCCCAAGCCGACAGAGCACAAGGATCATCAGAAAAAGACAAAGCCGTTTCATCGTAAAACCTCACATTTATTATAGCACTTTGCGATGCAAATATCCAGCCAAATCACCGTGTCCCTGCTCAATTGGATAGATTTCCGCTCGCCGATAACCGTCAGAGAATAAGAAACCGCTGGCAGAATAGGGGGTGTTTATCGTCAATCCACTTCGGGGGATCAGGTTGAATCAATGCCTGTCATAATGATCGTGATGTTGATTTAACAAATCAAGTTGCCTTGGAACAGAAAGTGCATTATATTCTAAATACCCCCTGTGGGTATAATCCAAGGAGTTGATTTATGACGCAGAGCAAGGTTACGAAGCGAAAAGCGCATCATGATTGCGATTTCAAGCAAGGGCTCATCAATCGCCTGAAGCGGATTGAAGGTCAGATCAGAGGCATCCAGAAGATGATCTCGGATGATGTGTATTGTGATGATATCATCAATCAGATCTCAGCCATCCGGAGTGCCTTGAATTCAGTGAGTAAGGAGCTGTTTAACGCTCATCTGAATTCATGCATCCTGGAACAGATCAAGTCAGGGCGAGACGGCATCATAGAAGAACTCAGGAAAACCATAAGTAAAATGACCAGATCATAAGGAGTATACAATGAAAAGGATCCTATTACTGATAAGCATCGCTCTGATGCTACTACCGCTGTTTTCCCAGCATTGCGGTTCATGCACGAAAGGGAACACCTCCAAGCCGGCATATACGGCACCCACCGATAAACAGGTTATTGCCGCCCCGAAGAAGACACATTGGATATCTACGAATTATTACATCACCTACGAATGGAACAAGAAACCTAAGATCGGACACTTCGTATTGCTGGTTCGGGCTTTTGACAAAGACAAGAAACCGGTCACCAATCTGGACTTTACCGCCGATGCCTATATGCCGTCTATGAAGGGTGCTCATGATACCGGGGATGTCAAGATGCAACTTAACCGCAAGAATCAATATGCCGTTCCGGTTCATTTCATGATGCTGGGGGATTGGGAGATCCATATCAAAGCATCCTTGAACGGGAAAATGCTGGGCAGTGCCTTCATTAAACTGGATATCTAAGTAGAGAATGGCGTCATGCGATATGAACGAGATTACCACGGCTCGATTCCGGCGAAATCGTTATTCCTGCTGCTAATGATCGTATTCTTCCATAGTGTTCCGTTGCCGGCAGGAACCAACCTGCTCAATTTGGAGATTCAGGCGGTTGGAAAATATGACCTGAGTAACAGTGAGTTCCAGCCCTATTCACATCACAAGCATGATGCCATGCAAAAGCCCTCCATCGGGTTTGACTACATCCATCGCTTGCGAGGCAAATCCAGAGATTGGGGATATGTCAGTATCCAATCCCGGTTGGCTTATGATGAACTGCGTGAAAACAAGATAGAAGCACAATTATACAACGCCTTCCTGAACTGGAAGGCACCTTGGCTGGACCTGTGGATCGGGCATAATAAACCTGCTCTGGGCTTGTCATCCTATCTGGATAATCATGCTCAATTGCTGATAGACAACACGATGACCGCTCTAAATTTTGACCGTGATTGGGGAGTGGGTGCGAACTATGAAACAGAGACCATTGATCTGAAGTTATCGCTGACCACAGGGTCGGGAATGCCGCTGTACCTTGATGAGACCTATCTGGTCAGTGGCAGGCTGGGTGTGGGTGATCTGGCAAAGGGTAATAGTACAGTCGGTGTATCCTTCGCTGCCGGTGAAGTCCTGCATAGCATGGGTTACAACGTCATGCACGGGGAAAAGGCTCATCAGACGATGGTTGGAGGAGTGGATGGATCAATGAGGTATCTCGACTGGGAGACAGCGGCGGATCTCATCCTCGGCTCTTATGATGAGTACTACGCGTATACAGGACTACTCAGATTAAACCATTACCTGTTCCCGGAAGACCGGGCAAGCATCATGACCCAAGCCCAGTTTACCCGCTTAAAGAACGTTACCGACCAGAATTATGCCGTTGCCATGCAATACAAAATCAGCCCAGCCCTGACCCTGAGAGCCATGTATAATTACCGTCACCTGACAGAGAATCATACGGTCAGTGCTCAGTTGTTTTACTACCGGGGTTTCATATTTTGAGGAATGACAAATGAAACAGATAATCCTGCTAATCCTGGCGCTACTTGCCGCATCCTTTCTATATGGGGCGGTGGGCTGTGACTTGAATGACCCGGCCAAAGACATAAAGCGCTTTTTCCCTGATCATACTGGATACAAGACCTACTACAGGTCAATCCAGAGAGACGGCGGAAAAGCGCTGCTCACTAAGGTTGAGACCCGTCTTGGTGACAAGTTTACCGGTCTCTTTGAAACAATCGATGTTCCTTATACCATCTACGAGGTATTCAAAGGCGATAAGCTGATCGGATACGTCCATGGCGTGAACCAGAAAGGACGGTATGGTGGCATCCAGGTCTTTCTGGTATTGAGTGAACGGGGGATCATCACTCAGCTTTATTTCCAGCGGCTCAGTTCACGTAATGGTAATCTCTTCAAGGCACGTACCTTTACAAGTCAGTTTGCCGGCTTGTCCGTAAAGGATTTTGACACCTTCGATATAGTAAACATGAAGGGCACCGGCAAGGTCACAACCATCAAGAATCCGGCTCCGGACAATGACCCTGACTTTGCCGCCATCATGCGCGGGATCAAGAAGAACTTAGTACTGATGGAACACTTTGGCAGGTGGGGCTCACTTTAGGAGAACAAATGACCAATATCAATACTATTGCCTACAAGAACCTGCGCCGCAAGAAGATCAGGAGCATCCTGACACTTTTTGGCATCGCTTTGTCCACCTGGATCCTAGTGAGCTTGTTTGGATTCAATCAGGGATACGAACAATCCTTGAATAAGGACATCGACGATCTGGGATTTCAGATCCTGCTGACTGCCAAGGGTTGTCCCTATGAAGCAGCCACGCTGATGCTTCAGGGTGGAGCCGGGCTGAGGTACATGCCGGAAACGGTGCTGGATGAACTGGCGGAGCATCCTGAGGTGCAAGCGCTTACGCCGATGTTGATGCAGGCAGCGTTTGATCCCATGTCAGGAGACACTGGATCTATGATCGCTTATACCGGAGTGGATCCATTGACCTTTCCCGGGATGCGGGCTTATCTGAAGGTGGTTCAGGGGGCTTGGTTCACCGATCTCTATGCCGATGAAGCCGTCATCGGATATGAGGCGGCGGAGCTGGAGCAGAGGGAAGTCGGGGACTATCTCTTGATCCCGGGGCACGAAGTCGAGTTAAAGGTCGTCGCTATCCTGGAACGCGCCGGTACCCAGGACGATGGCACCATTTTTGTCCCCTACAAGGCACTACAAAAGATTTTTGGACAGGAAGGCAACATCACCAGCGTCGGCATCAAAGTGCACCGGGATGTGAATGTCAGCGGTTATGAGGAGAAGCTCTACCAGTTACCCGACGTGCAGGTGGTCTCCATGGCTCAGGTCAAGACCACGATCTCCAATCTGGTGGACACTGCCCGGGTCATGGTACTGTCGATTGCTGTAATTGCCGTGCTGATCGCCATGATCGGAGTGATGAATACCATATTGATGTCCGTTCTCGAACGCTTCCCCGAGATCGGGATCATGAAGTCGATGGGTGCCTCTTCCGGGCAGATCTTCCGTCTGATCTGGACGGAGACGGTGATCCTCTGTCTGATCGGTGGTATCGTGGGCGCGATCCTTGCTCTGGGTCTCCAAGTCGTCACCGAGGGTCTGGTCAGATACGTCCTGCCCTATTCACCCAAGGGTTCGATCATCCGGATCGATGCGCTACTGGCTTTGCGTTCGATTGGGTTGATTGTCCTCATTGGCTTGATCAGCGGTATCTATCCATCGTTCCGGGCAGCGCGGATCAGACCGATTGAAGCCATCAAGAGCGGGGAGAGTGAAGTATGAGCATCATCCGGGCACACAAACTGGTAAAAAAATACCTGCGCGGTTCAGAGGAGATCATGGCTGTAAACGGTATTGACATTGCGATCCAGACGGGCGAATTTATTGCCTTCATCGGCGCTTCTGGCTCCGGAAAGACCACACTTCTCCACATGCTGGGCTGCCTTGACAACCCCAGTGCCGGCGAGCTCTACGTCGGTGGCGAAACCGTCTATAAAGACAACTTTCGCTTGCCGGAGCGCAAACTCACCCATATCCGCCGCAGGACATTTGGCTATATCTTCCAGAAATTCTACCTGATACCCACTCTGACCGTTCTGGAGAACATCCTCCTGCCTCATACCTTCACCCAAAGGAGAGATAACCGGAACAAAGTGATGGAAGTGACCAAACTTCTGGGTCTGGATCATCGTCTGATGCATCTGCCCAAGGAGATCTCCGGCGGAGAAATGCAACGCGTCGCCATCGCCCGGGCTATGATCAACGAACCCAAGGTGATACTTGCCGATGAGCCCACCGGCAATCTGGATACAAAGCGTAGCGAAGAGATCGCAGGAATCCTCACTCAACTCAATCAGGAAAAGGGTATCACCATCATTCTGGTCACCCACAACCCCTCGATCGCCCAAAAAGCGGGTCGCATCGTGGAACTCCGTGACGGTCAGTTGATTTGACCTGAAGTTCCTGTCATAGTATAGAAAGCTACCCAACAACCAGGCAGTGATCAAACCAGGATTGCTGCCTTTTTTTGATCCGCGATCGTTACCTCTCCGCTTGACAGAGGTCGTCAGAGAAATCCCTTGACTGATTCTGTGTATGAAGATTGCCTTGCAACTACGAGTGGATTTGCAGTTTATGTCCATGATACCTTAGAGTGCTTAAATGCTAAGATATTGATAGTGTTGAAACTTGAAGGTGCTGATCACCCAAAACAAGAACAGACGGAACCTACCCGGCAGTCCGCCATGAACAAAGAGGACAATGAAAATGATCGAGATGATGAAGACAATAATACCCTATATATCAGGATTATGGACGATGCCTTGGATCCTGGTCGGTTTTTTAATATCATGGGGCTGGCAGTTTTTCTTTAGGCAGGAGCGCATTGATTTTGTCATGAAAAAGATCGGGCTGATCGTCCTGTATTTCTTTGTCCCTCCGCTCGTGTTCCGCATCTTTCTGGATGCACGTTTAACCCTGGAGATGGCGGAGTTTGTCGGGCTTACCTGTCTAACGATCATATTTATGTATGTTTTGGCATATCTCTATGCCCGGTATCATATCCGGCGAAGAGTGGTCGATCCGGGATCGGACAAGCTCTATCTTAAAACGCTTTTGACCAGTCAGGGACGGAGTTCGGCTTTTGTTGGCGGAGCTATACTGGCAATCAAGGAATGGGGCGTTCCAGCCGCCATTTTTATGGCTTTGATGGGGATCGCGCTATTTGCCGTTATGCCTTATATCCTGTATCGGATGAGTAAAAGAGAACAGCGGGCGCAGACGGATCCGCTAAAGCTACCCTGGTTCCTTCGCTTTTATCCATGGTATTTTTCCAGCTTTGTAGTAGCGGCGATAGTGGTGCATCAGACGACTGGTCTCACGACTAAGGAATTGGGTGATTGGGGAACGATCCTCCGTTTCTACACCGCCCTGACCATCCCGATCGCGCTCTATTATGTCGGTTCGGGGATACATCCCCAGGATTTGAAACTGATCGAATTGAAGAAACTCACGGGTCTGATCCAGGACGATCAGGTGGAGCACTGGCTGTGGGTAAGGCAGATCTTCTATCTCACTGCCGTCATCACGCCCGGCATCATCTTCAGCATCTTTGGTCTTTTGTATGTCCTGAATGTCATCCCTGGTCCATGGATGGCGGTAATGGTGATCAATGCCTGCCTGCCGATCACCGGCACCAATATGTTCCTCGTTCCTTATGGACTGGACAAGCGGGCAACCGCTCATGCCGTGACCTGGTCAACTTTGATCGGTGTTCCGGTTACTGTCGTTTTGATTTGGATATTCAGTATCTACCTATAAATCAGATAAGTTACGATTCAGGTCTGATCGCAGACCGGCTGGGTTTCAGTGAGAGATCGCAAGCATCTCGCCTGGATGCTATCATTCTGAGAATCATATAGTTATATGACCACCCAGATTGGAGTTTCCTGATTTTGGTTGACACTTCTCATTTTCTTTGTGTTTTCTTCTTGTCAAGCTTAATCTTCTTCACTTTTACTATCAATGCCTTAGAGTATATTCTTGCCCCCTG
>VGPI01000057.1 GCA_016875595.1 Candidatus Cloacimonadota bacterium | reverse complement strand
TCTATTGCAGTCAGACAGTAACCGATGTTCTGGATCGAAGTGTGCAGATAATTCTTGATCTCTGTTTGATCTGTGATCTTGCTCTCATCAATGGCCATTAGTAGCTGGATGAAGTCATCAAGAGCAAGAATGAAGAAATTCTCCTGATTGCTGTTTAGATAGGTCCATCCACGCTGATACAAGGCTTCATAACGATAGGGGCTATTCGGGTTGCCAACCAACACGTTGTAGTAGCTGCGAGCAGTATCATAGAATCTTATCGGTTCTTGTGCATCAGCACCGATTTGAAAAAACAATGTACCCAATCTGTAGGTTGTTTCTTCAAAGTGTGGAGAGCTTTTGTAATTGTCAAACACGTCTTGAAAAGCTGTTATTGTCTCTCTGAAGATCTGCTCATTGTATCGTAAGTTATCTGGACGTGTCGTGGCTTCCGGATTAAGATCGAAGTATTCGTCGATTGCTCTGTCCAGTTCATAGCGGATCAGGTAATTGCTAATAAACCCTATGTTGTACTGCACAGCATCCCTCAGATAGAACTTCGGATCAATCTCCAGCACTTTACGATAGTGCACTAAGGCAGCTTGGGGATCCGTCGAGAACATTGCATAGTGTAGTTCTGCCAAGTTATAATACAAGTGGGACACCCCAATTAACTTCCCAAAGCCGGAGGGCTGCTCAAATGCAGAAAAACCTGGGTTATCTTCGATGAAAGTTACAATTCTATCATAGAGTTGTTGCCTTTGTCGATTGATATCAGCCAACATTCCTTCCGCTTCCTCAAAAGAGAGTTCCGTGCTTTGCTGTTCTCTTGATTTTGCTTGATGCCAAACGTCGAGATAAGCAAGTTGGAGGTCAATAAAGGAGACATCTGATTCGAATCCACTCAGCCTGGTCTGAATCTCATTCAACTCGGATATGTATTGATCGGTAATTGCAATCTGCGAATCAATCTTCTCCTTTACCCTGAGCATTTCTTTATTGGCTAATTCCTCAGGTTTGACGGTAGTGAATTGATGCACAAGATAATCACGTCGGCTATCAATAAACTGCCTATCCTCTTGAATGGTATTTGCTTGCTTCTTGTTCTCCTCATTAAGAAGCTCAATCTCGGTATGAAGTTCATCGTAATAGGTCATATCATATTCGTAATAAGCGTACAACAATTCCATCTCTTGTTTCTTTGCTTGATACTCAGCCCTTACAATATCAATGTATTCCTTTCTATGCGAACCGCGTTGTTCCAGAATATCAATTTGATTGAGCACGGTGTTATACACATCAATATTCTTCTTGATCTCAAGCTGCCGGTTCAATTGCGGATCCTCTTCAACAAGACGTTGTAACTCAACCTGTAGTTTTTCGTACCTTGATTCGAAAACGGATAATTCCTGCTCTTGCTGATTTGTGAATGTGTAGAATTTTTCGTGCAGATCTTCCGCTTTGTCTATCTCGGATTGTATCGGTATGAATCTTAGCTGGTTGGCCTGATTGTACTCCTCAAACAGCTTCAAGTAATGTGATAAATTGGATAATTCATAACTATACAATCGATTAAGCAAATGAATGGACAATCCGGAAGGTTTACTAATCAACACTTCGTGAATCTGAGTAAACTCGTTTTTGATCTTACCCATCTCAGAAGCGATAGCAGTAATTGATTCTTGAGATGGATCATCATAGATCCGCTGCTTTAATCCTTCGATCTTCTGGAAAACCCCGGGTTTCCGTGGTAAAAACAAACTAATGCGATCGACAAACTCGATGTATTCTTGCATCGATTGTTTGGCATTATTCACCCTGCCTGCTTCGGATTCCAGTTCGGACCAGAGGTATAAAACTGTTGAATAAATACTGCCAGTATCATTACGTAACAGCAATTCAGATAGGATCGTGTGTGCTTCTTCCTTTTTGCCTGAATTGAGGTATGATAACGCCATTTCATATAGTGACAGCACTTCTCTTCCCTCAGCTATCAGCGTGTAATACTGTTGATAATACTTCTCCGCCTCCGCCCAATTACCTACGTTGATGTGCATTCTCGCCATGGCAAGCATAAGAAATGGATCATTCTGATAGACTCGTTCCAATTGGGCAAAGTCCTGGAGCGCTTGCTTTTCATCGCTGTTAACGGCTACAATGAGCCGAGACATCAAGAGAGCATCATCCCCAAACTTCCGATCCGCGTGTAACCCGCGGAACATAGCCAATGCCTTGGCGTCATCTCCGGTATTGTAATATGCATGAGCAATCAAATTTTGGACATCCGGAGTATTGAAGTCGGGATTTCTGGCATAAAACTCGAGTGCCTTTTGATCCTGTCCGGTATACAGTAAAACCTTGATGTATAAAATCGCCGCCTGAGGAGTGACATCTGAGGTTGGATAAATCGCAAAGAATTCCTCCAGCCCAGAAATCGCACCCAGATCATCGTCCTGATAGAATGCAATGCCAGCGGCATAGTAATCAAGATTATCTTGCAAAAAAGTAAAATCCCGGAACAATCTGCTTATCACCCGGTGTAATGAGTCAGCACCTGCAGGATTGGTAACCATTAGGATATCAAGCTGTTCCGCCAGGATATCAAACTCCTTCTGAATGCTGTCATAATCATTCTGTGCAGTCAGGCGTTCCAACTTCTGAGGTAGCTCATTTTGAGCACGTTTGACCCTTAATTGGATAATTCGTTCCCGGATGATCCTGGCTTCTTCCAATTCCTGTTGTAGTAGTTTCGTTTCTTCGGATATCAATTCCAGGGCTGCACGCATTTGCTCTTCCGTCAATTCATTAGACCCTTGAGCAGCAATAGGCCGACATAGTGATACAACCACAAGGGTGAGCACAAAAAATTGCATTATCTTAGACATAATCTAGCTCACTTTACTTAATCGGGGTTTTGTTGATTAACATATGACCCACTGATGAGTCAATCATAGAACTACATTCGAATAGAATGACCTCGCAGCCACTTACAAGCAGGGGCTGCGAAGTCAATTTGTTTTGTGACGAGAACTCTGATAGGTGAGTAAACTGTCATGGCCAAACTCGAATACCTACTAACTGTCTCCACAACCATCGGAAGATTGAAGTACCGTCCAACGTCGCATCGGAAATCACTTCTTCTTATTGACCGGATGCTTCCCGTTCCAGTTCAAGAAGTTCAAGGCGAAGTTCATCGAGAACTTTCTGGGCTTGCTCGCGGAACTCCCGGATTTTGCGAAGTTCTTCCAAGATCTGATCAGCAGACGATTGCACTCCCGATTGCTGAGGTGTAACGACCTGCTCGACTCCTGTAGCCTGTTGCCCAGGCAATCCACCTTCAACCGGCAAACTGGGTCGACGACGAGCATCAGCATATTTATCAAATAGATAGGATATGCTCATGGCAATCCTTTTATTTTCGCCGGTCGCATAGTCTTTGAACAAATCCTCTATTGCCTGAAATCCTAATTTGGCTGAGAAGTTTCGATAGGTGTACTTCACACCCATATTCAATTCGTGACCGTCATATTCTCCCAACACCGCCAGATTCTTAACCGGAGCAAACTCAACAGAGACGAAAAGTCCATTCAAACGTTTTGATCGGGGAACTTGACCTTTGAAGCGGTTCTGCCCCCAACCAGCATTCAGTATGGTAGATATAGCCGGGATACCAAAAAAACCTCTTAGTACACTCTGTTTTGAAAAAACAATATACGGTGAGTTTCTTTCATAGAATGAGTTATCCGGATGATCATAGAAATCCTCTCCTGGTATGATTTTGGCTGCATCTTCACGAACGGGAGAGAGGATATTATCTACTCCAACCGACACTTGAGGTACTGATACAGTTTCTTCGATGACTTTCACTTTGACATTGAAGAAATAGACTTCATCACCATAGAAAAAACCCAATTCTGCTCGATTCAAAATACCGACATTGATCATTCCGATCGGAATGTACTCAAACTCACTGTCTCCTGTGGGCACATGCGTATTCCTTACATAACTTGTAAACTGCGCTTCCGCTGCCTTGTGAGGCAATATGTACGCATCTGGTGTACGCAACATTCCAATCGTCTGGAACGGCACCGCTTCAACCACCCCCAGCGAAATAGCCAGGACGAGTAAGCCAAAAATAACTTTTTTCATACTTCCCTCCACCATTTAAGGTGTTTTTTAGGTTTCACTATTATGGTTTCATTATTCTCATTGACTGAATCCCGTCAAGGTTTTTTTTTACTCCTATGGTAAACAATCATAAAAATGAGCTATTTATTACTGGTGAATTCATCGCTTCTCGATATCTGGAGAACAAAGGATACGCCATAAGAGAAAGGAATTATCGTACTCCATATGGAGAAATTGATATCATCGCTTGTTACGAAGGCACATTAGTCTTCACTGAAGTAAAAACCCGTTCGAATAAAGCCGTGATAAACACATTGTCCAACATCTCAAGAGCCAAGAAGATCAGACTTACAAGGTCTGCAATTCATTACATGATCCAATTACCGCCTGATGTAACATTCTGTACCCGCTTCGATGTGATCCTGCTGTTTCATTATTCGAAGGATGACACATATCAATTGCATCACTTTGAAGATGCTTTTGAACCGATCATCGAAGATAGTGTATGACTCGGCTACATTCAACACCGCCGGATTGATGCGCATCCTGACCTCAATACCGCAATCTTGCTTCATCAAAATCATCTCCAAGAAAGCGTTTCCATTCTGGATGCGATAGTTCCATCTCATCATTCTCGACAAAAAGCAATTTGAAATTTCCATTCATCTGCAAATCGGCAAACAAATAGACTGCCCTCTTCCTAAGAGTGTATTTCCAGATTTGGATATCCTTGCGAACAAATCTGGTCTCGTCTGATGTCTGTCCCTTCTCGATCTCATCCGGAGCTCCATTGCGGATGTATATCCGCCCCATATCAGTCGTCCATCCTGGACTGAAATGGGAAAAAAAACGATTACTGTATTCGATTCGCTCCTTGACCATCGTTATTGTCTGGTCGATACTCTGATTTGTAGCTGAAGCCATGCTGTTCCAGAATTGAGAGATAAAGCGCCGCTTTGCATTCTCGGTCATACTGCGCCAGTCGGAAATCTGACCACTACTGATAAAGTATCGGATCAGTTGATATTCCTGTTCCAAGTCGCTAAACATGAAAATAAAAGCCTCTCGGTTTTCACTTATTGAAAACCGGAAGTTCCTCTTTTCAGACAGATTATCGAAAGTTACTGTCAGTTCTCCATGATAGATGCCCGACCTCAGATCATCAATAGGGATCGTCAATGAGATCCCTTCATTCGATCGATCTAACAGATAATCAAAATTCTTGCTGACAACCACGCTATCCTGTTTACTGATTTCCAAATCGATATTATGAAGATCCTCACCTGGATTTTTGGTTTCATAGATCTCGAAATACAAATATAGGTCATCTGCCAGGTCCTTGGCAAATATCTGTGAAGGTTCTACTTGAAAGAGAACGCCACCACGATGAAATTTCTCCAGATACCGTGTGGATTCCTTCCTGAGTACTGATACCAGTTCGACATCGCTGACAAGTGACTCTCTGTCCAATCTTCTGAGCGGAATAACACGTCGATGTGATCGTTCAGTATTCAAGTCAATGGCTGTGAAACGCAATACGTAATCGTCACGATCAAGTAGAAGCCGAATTCTATTGAGATGAGACTTAAACTGAGAAGTTATGTCGTTTTTATTACTCAATCCGATACTGTCGGTGTATTCATGCTTTGTGACGATGCTGTCCCGACAGACCACTTCCAATCGAATTGCCACTTCCGCATAAAAAGCTGATTGCTTGGCTATAAAACAGATATTTCTATATGGGATCTGATAATCGACCAGGAGCACAGTATTCCTATCCTGGTCCAGAAATCTGTTGACACTAATGAACATATCGATGTCGCTCCGGCTGTTAAGACCCATCAACATCACACTGATCCACATTAACAAGAGGCATTTAATCGCTATATTCTTCATCGGTGTTCTCCAGGCGATAGTCGCCATAGCCACGCTGATCAATAAACCTGAATGATTTATTCAACCGGAAATAGTGCCAGGTGATGGATGGTTTCTGCCCGACCGGGAAAACATCACTTTCTATGTCATCGGGAGTCCCAAACTTGATGTAGACCCGTCCTCGGTCCGATTTCCAGCCGCGTAACCGTTTGTGAATCGTATATTGCTCATCCGCATACATGACCCTCCGGTAGAATTCTTCTCTTGCTTCATTTCTATTTGTTCCGGGACTGGGATCATGTTTTTGCCAGAACTGGTCTATCGCCAGGGACAAGTTATCTCCTTTCAACCGTCGTAATGTGTTCCATTCATTCTGAGAAGCCACATATCTCACCTGTTGGAGTTGATCCTTCAAGGAATATGTATGGTTGTATGAAAACCACTCACTGTACATGATGGGAACGGTTCTATACTGGATATTGGTCTCATAAACCGTCACCGTAATATCGTCCGGTTCAAACTGACGAATCACGGACAGGATATCCTGTGTCACATTCATCGGATTATGAATGACCACGGTTAAGTGTTCTTCACCCCTGTTCAGCTTAATAGCCAAACTGTCTGTGGGGATGGACATGCGTTGATGGACCATACAACTTTGCAAGGGCAGTCGTAATTGCTTCCATGAAGCAGGTACAAACCGCATACCTTGGTGTTTACCTACGATAAGCGTACTTCCAATGTCAGTTAATCGGTCGTCCACGCTGAAGTTTTTTTCCCAGGTTAAGGACCCGCCCAGATCAAGATTTTTTAACAGCACCGAAATGGAATACCGGTTTGATTCGAGCTGGGTTCTGAAATTGATTGGCACCGCTGATTCCACCATATCCGGCAGTCTTGGAATATTCAGTCTTTCGTCATATCGAAACACGGGTTTCTTTCCATTATCAAGTATTTCCACGGCTAACTGGTAATGAGTGGTTTGAGCTTCCTTTCCAAACACAAAAGTCTTATATGGGATCAAGATCCAGACGTCTATTCCATCCTGATACTGATCAATGATCAATTCCTGTGACCACAATGAACTAACCCAGACCAGGAGAACAGCCAGGATTACGCTTCTATTCACAGCAAACGACCTGTAATGTGATGCTGATTCCAGTCCGGTCACACCATAGCAGAAAGGAATTGTCAGGAAACCATGAATTATCCGAACTGCTCAGTTTTACTCGGCGTCCAGTTATTAAGGTCACCTCCGCGTTCAGCGAAAACAAACCCTTCATATTCGCCTGCCATTCACCAATCTTATGGATCAACTCGTCATTTAATATGGACTCCGGGAGTTCAAGCCTGATCTTCCCGGTCAATTCGCCCCTCAGATCATTGAACGAAACTATCCGTTTTGGAATGATCCGCAGGATCGAATCGTCAGAACCGGCGTATTGGGATTTGGAGCCAAAGACAAGATATACTTCGCTTTGCCTGATCTGTGGAGAATAGCGTTCCACGTCCTTCCCGAACAGCTGCACTTCAAACCTTCCGCTCATATCCTCCATCTCGACTATCACGATTGGATTTCGACGGTTATCACGTTTCTTGGTGATCTTGGCTACAATTCCACAGATGATTAGATCCCCATTACCGCGGGTGCTTTGCATTTTCGCTGCTGAGACATTGGAGACCAGCTTGATGAATTGCTTATATTCAAAGAGCGGATGACCGGTCATATAGAATCCCAGGACACTTTTCTCCTTCTCAAGTTGGAAGACGTAAGACCAATCCGATACCGCCGGTAATGGCGGTTGATAGTCATCTCCATTGTCATCATCCGAGATCAGGTCAAAAAGTGAGAACTGCTCTTTCTTCCGCTCTCTGACCTGATTTGAACTGAACTGCAGGGCTGGCTCGATCGCCTCCCATTTTTGTGCCCGGCTACCCTCCAGATCATCCATTGCTCCGGCAGCGATCAAACTTTCAAGGATGGTCTTGTTCACCGCCACTGAGTCGAGACGTGAACTGAAATCATAGATCGTCCGATAGATCCCATTGGCTTGACGATCCTCAATAATCGCTTTTATTGCCGCTTCCCCCACGTTTTTGATCGCCCGCAATCCAAACAAGATCTCCTTGCCATGTATGGAAAACTCGGCGTCACTCCGGTTGATGTTGGGTGGAATAATCCTGATCCCCATTCTGTTACATTCTTCCAAAAAGCTCGGAATTTTACTTGGTTGATCCTCGATCGAAAGTAACGCAGCCATGAATTCCACTGGATAATGGGCTTTGAGCCAAGCCGTCTGGTAAGCGACCAGCGCATAGCAGGTCGCATGACTTTTATTGAAAGCATACTCGGCAAAACGTGTCCAGTCCTGCCAGATGCTGATCATGACCTGTTCAGACACGTTCTTTTCCCCCGCTCCGGCACAGAATTTCTTCTGATATTGCTCCATCATCGTCAGGTTCTTCTTGCTCATCGCCTTGCGCAGCGTATCGGCATCGGCACCGCTCAAGCCACCCATCTCCCGGGAGATCTGCATCACCTGTTCCTGATAGACCGTCACCCCGTAGGTCTCTTTGAGCGCCGATTCCACCAGAGGATGATCATATACCACTTTCTCACGTCCCAGTTTACGATTGATATATGTGGGAATGAACCGCATCGGACCGGGACGATAAAGCGCGACCATGGCGATCAGATCCTCGAATTTATTCGGTTTGAGTTCGATCAGATTTTTGCGCATTCCTGCTGACTCATACTGGAAAATCCCGTCGGTCTGACCCTTGCCAAGCAATTGATAGGTCTTTTTATCATCCAAAGGCAGGTTGTCCAGATCGATCTCTGACCCCCGACTGATGCCGATCAATTCCGTTGCTTTCTCAAGCAAGGTCAGGGTCTTCAAGCCCAGAATATCCATCTTGAGTATCCTCAATTCTTCCAGCCATTTGCCTTCGAATTGCACCAGAACGGCATTCTCATTGTCTTTCTGGATACTGATTGCCAGAGGCACATAATCGGTAAGATTCCCCGGCACTATCACTACTCCCGCCGCATGAATGCCTGTCTGACGGATTAGGCCTTCCAATACTATGCAATGTTTATAGATCGTTTGGTAGAGATCGTTATTGTTGATTTGATCGGAGAAATCCTGATTCTCCTTGAGAGCTTCTTCCAGACTCCGGCAGGTATCGGGGATCAGCTTGGTCAGACCTTTGGTTTCCGGCATGGAAACACCGAGCACCCGTGCCACATCCGTGATCACAGACCGGGGTTTGAGTGTATTCAAAGTAATGATCTGCGTTACGCTGTCCCGACCATACTTCTGAATTATGTAGTCGATCACTTTTCCTCTGCCTCTGGCACAGAAGTCGATATCGATATCCGGCATACTGATGCGCTCCGGATTGAGAAACCGTTCAAAAAATAGACCATACTTGATGGGATCGATCTTGGTTATCCCCAGCAGGTAAGCTACTATGCTGCCTGCCGCTGAACCCCTGCCGGGACCGACCGCAACTCCCTGTTTCCGGGCATAGTCGATCAAGTCCTTGACTACCAGAAAATACCCGTCAAAACCCATCCGGTTGATCACTTCCAATTCATAATCCAGCCGTTTCCGGGCGACATCGGTGCCCGCCGGATACTTGCGTAACAGCTCTACCTCGCAGAGATGCCGCAGGTATTCAGCCATACCGGCAAAGTCCTCTGGCGTTTCTATTGCAGGCAAGAGGAATTTGTCGTATTTCAGTTCCAGATCGATCTGATCCGCGATCTTCAGTGTGTTCGCGTATGCTTCAGGCACATCGGGAAAGATGCCCTGCATTTCCTCCGGCGTCTTGAAATACAATTGATTGGTGTTATATCTCATCCTGCCCGGGTCATCCAGATTTTTACCGGTTTGGATGCACAGCAGGATGTCATGCGATTCGCTGTGCTCTTTTTTCAGGTAATGCGAATCGTTGGTCAAAACCATTGGGGTAGCGGTTTTTCGTGCCATGGCGATCAGTTTGGGCATCACCGTCTTTTCCGCATCCAGTCCATGATCCTGGATCTCAATGTAAAAGCGTTCACGAAACACCGACCGGTACCATTGGATCGCCTCTTCGGCTTCACGCTCCCGTTCATTCAGGATCAGGGTAGGGATCTCGCCTTTGACACAAGCGCTTAGACAGATCAAACCCTCCGCATGCTGAACCAGCAATTGCTTCGATATCCGGGGTTTGTAATAAAATCCTGTGATAAATGATGCCGACGACAGTTTGATCAGGTTGGTATATCCGGTCTGGTTCTGTGCCAAAAGGATCAGATGATAACGGGTATTGGATTTATCGCGCTCATTCGCCAGATCTCCGTTGATGATGTATGCCTCGATCCCAATGATCGGTTTGATCCCCTCTTTGTTGGCAGTGCGGTAAAAATCGATCGCGCCGATCAGATTGCCATGATCGGTTATCGCCACTGCCGGCATACCATATTCCTTGGTTAGAGCTACCATCTTGTCAACCCGGCAGATCCCGTCCAACAAACTGTATTGTGTATGATTATGCAGATGCACAAATGACATTCTAATACTCCATCATTCTCTCACGGGCATGCTAAATTGCATGGTGATTTTGTCAAAGGATTATTTGCTCCCTCCTCCAATTTTATGGTAAGCTACGGAAATATAACGAACTAACTTTACGCCCTGCTGATACTGACAATAATTATCTGCCCTGCAACATATTCCCTCTTCGCTGGCAGTCACTTTTCTTCCTACCGGAACATAAGGGCAACTCGCAGCGGCAGAAGCTAAATCCACCTATCCTCCCTGCTTGATTACCTTAGTATAACCTTAGTATAACCTTACGATCGTAAGGTTATACTAAGGTTATACTAAGGTAATCAAGCAGGGAGGATTGAAGAAAGTCGAACTATGTTCTTGACACAAACAGGCAACCGCAAATCAGAGTGTAACGACATTGATTATGCGATACACGGATCACACCCTACAGCGGTACATAGTGATATGTGCTTTGGTTTTTCTCGCTTTATCAGGCCTGCGGCGTCTGGAAAGCCAGACACCTGCGCCCAATGGCACAGGTGG
>VGPI01000056.1 GCA_016875595.1 Candidatus Cloacimonadota bacterium | reverse complement strand
CCATTAGACCAGATCGAGACCACCGCTTGAAATCCCATATAATACACTTTTCGGCAATGATCCACAAACCAGGCGCTGTTCTCCCCCTTTCGGCCCCTTTTGGTCTTTGCGGTGTCATCTATGATCAGAACAGGGGTATCGCCTGATTCTCAGATAATTCACTTTAATACCTCGCTGTTATTAGTGGTTGATTTTCTTGTGCCACAATATAATGCGAGGTATTTTTGTCAAGTACTATTTTAACTACTTTACTGTCCCACAAACGATTAAATCTACTGGGAAAGATCAGTTACTACCAGTGAGGATAAATTGACCCGGTTTATTGACCTCATCGACAATGATCTTGATGTAGTCCAACATATCCGGAGTATTCTGGAATTCATCGATGAAGTATAGACCCTCGCGCTCGGAAAAGAATGACTCAGGATCGCTTTACCACCGCAATTAAAGCTGGGGGCTATCCATATCATAGTGCTTATGCGCTGGAAAACACATTCTGGCAAGCACCGTTTTTCCTGCTTGCTGGGGACCAGTGATCGTCAAGACCCGGAAAGTCTGTGACAGCGAAATAGCTGTATCGGTGATCTCTCTTGTGATCAGCATGTTATCCTCTCTTTTCGCCACATCAGGGAGTTCACTCCCATATCCGGCATAATATCTGGTAATGCCTTTATTGTCAGGAACTTTGATCTATAAATGGCTCGGTGTACTGCTCCATTCGGGTATATGGGCGGGTTTCGTCTTCAATATTGTACGAAACTGTTTATTGCGTTCCGGGGGTTTGCCCAGGAGCGTTTTTTCGCTTGACACAATCACCCAGTGCGATGACAATGATACGATGTGTATTTATACATATACCAACAAGATCAAAGATCGATAACAAGAAGGAGACAAGATGGAATACTTTTTGACCGAAGACCAATTGGAGATGAAGGAGATCGCCAGGCGGATCGCTGAGGAGAAGATGCGTCCCGTGAGTGAGAAATATGATGAGGAAGCGCATTTCCCGTGGGATATCGTAGAAGTGATGCGTCAGGCGGATCTGTTTGCCATATTGATTCCGGAGGAATATGACGGGATCAGTGGCAAGGTGGTGGATCTGGCGATCGTGACTGAGGAACTCTGCGCGGTGGATGTTGGGATAGCGTTGGCGTTTGGGGTTACGGGACTGGGCATGTATCCGATCCTGATCGGTGGCAGCGAAGAACAAAAGAGGAAATATCTGCCCCAGATCGCCAGTGGTGAACGGCTGGCTGCCTTTGCGCTGACCGAAGCCAATGCCGGCAGCGATGCCGGAGCGATCGAAACCACTGCCCGGCGGGATGGCGATCATTACGTCATCAATGGCACCAAGCAATGGATCAGTAACGGTGGCGAGGCGGAGATCTATACGGTGTTTGCCATGACCGACCGAGCCAAGGGTGCTCGTGGCGCTTCCTGCTTTATCGTGGAAAAGGATACTCCCGGCTTCTCCTTTGGTAAAAAGGAAAATAAGATGGGCATCCGTGCCAATTCTACCCGCGAACTCATCTTTGAGGACTGCCGGATCCCGGCAGAGAATATCATCGGCCGCGAAGGTACCGGTTTTATCACAGCCATGAAGGTCTTTGACAAGAGCCGTCCGATGGTCGGTGCGCAAGCAGTGGGCGTAGCCCGTGGCGCATTTGAGACAGCCATCCGCTATTCACAACAACGTCAGCAATTTGGCAAGCCGATCTCCTCCTTCCAAGCGGTGCAGTTCATGCTTGCCGATATGGCTACCCAGATCGAAGCCGCCCGTGCGCTGGTGATGCAGACCGCAGGATGGTGGATGCCGGGATCAAGGGCTATGCCAAGGAATCCGCCATGTGTAAATACTATGCCTCGGATGTGGCGATGAAGGTGACCGTGGATGCCGTCCAGATCCTGGGTGGTTATGGCTATATGAAAGAATATCCGGTGGAAAAGATGATGCGGGATGCCAAGATCCTCCAGATCTATGAAGGCACCAATCAGATCCAGCGCGGCATCGTTGCCAATGCCCTACTCAAAGAGTATTATTAAGGATGACCCGCATGTACGAGTGGATCAAGAGCATTCCATTTGCCATTACGGTCTGTGATAAAGACGCCATTATCACGGAGATGAACGACAAAGCCGGCGAGAGCTTTGCCACTGATGGCGGACTGACACTGATCGGCAAGAAACTCTTTGACTGCCATTCCCCACGTTCCTGCGAGATTATCAGACACATGCTCGCTACCGGCGACGCCAACATCTATACCATCAGCAAAGCCGGCAAACGCAAACTCATTGTACAGCAACCCTATCGCATTGATGGCGAGGTGGCGGGAGTGGTGGAAATGTCGATTGAGTTACCGGCTGACATACCTCATTATGAACGCGGCTAAGATACTGGTGCATACTTGTTGTGCGCCCTGTTTTGCAGCGCCTTACAGTGGCCTCGCGGACCATGGCATGGATGTGACTGCCTGGTGGTTCAATCCCAACATCCATCCCTTTACTGAATATCAGAAACGCTTGCAGGCTCTGCTGGACTTCACGGCGGATATGCATTTGCCCCTGATCCTGCGGGATGAATACCGGCTGGATGAATTTCTGATGAATGTAGCTCCTGATCCTGCTTCACGCTGTGAGTACTGCTATCGCTGCCGGCTGGAGGAACTGGTCAGAGCGGCGAAGGAACAGGGCTTTGACTGCTTTAGCACGACGCTGCTTTACAGCAAATATCAGCTTCATAACCTGATCGTCTCGATCTGCAGGGAATTGTCTGAACGGTATGAAGTGGTTTTTTACTATGATGACTGGCGGCGGTTCTGGCAACGGGGGATAGAGCTGTCCAAAGCAGCGGGGATGTATCGTCAGCAATACTGCGGTTGTATCTACAGCGAAAAAGACCGCTATCTGGGGAAGAAATGAGCCGCTATACCAGGATCGACCTCTCCCGTGCTCGTCGCTATTCCTTGGAGGATAGGGCAAGCAAGGTAAACACCGGTCAATTTGCCAAGCCGGGGAAGGTATCTCTGAATACCTTCTGGGACTGCTGTCCCGATCTGCTACAAGCCAAGAGGATGAAGGAACTGATCTCTGCCTGCCGGATCGCCAAAGAAAAGGGCAAAGCCATCATCATCGGACTGGGCGGACATGTCATCAAATTGGGACTGGCACCGCTACTGGTGGAGATGATGGAGGCGGGTTATGTTACTTGCTTTTGTGCCAATGGCTCGGTAGCGATCCATGACTACGAGATCGGCAGGAGCGGATGCACCTCGGAAGATGTCAGCCGGGCATTGGCGGATGGCTCGTTTGGCATGGCAGCGGAGACCGCGGATGGGATCAATGCCGTTCTGGTCTCAGCTGCGGAAGAAGGCCTCGGAGCCGGTGAAGCGCTGGGCATGGATCTCTGGGAACATGCGCCCCATCGGAAGCTTTCCCTAATGGCAAACGCCTGGCGTCTCGGGATCCCCGTCACCGTCCATATTGCCATCGGCACCGACATCATCCATCAGCATCCTTCCGCCAATGGTGCTGCCCTGGGCAAGACCTCTCTGGATGACTTTTTTATTCTGACGGAGCAGATGACCGGTCTCAATGACGGCGGTGTTTTTATCAATTTTGGCTCGGCTGTCGTCATTCCGGAGGTCTTGGTCAAAGCACTCAATCTGGCACGCAATACCGGTCACGAGGTGCGGGATTTCACCACAGCCGTGTTTGACATGAATTCCCATTACCGTCCTTGGGAGAATATCGTTCGCCGTCCGGTTGAAACAGGCGGAAAGGGCTATTATTTCATCGGACATCATGAACTGATGATCCCGCTATTTGTAAAGAGTTTGCTATATTGATACCGGGCATCCCGCTATCAGGTGCCGGTAGTCGTACAAGCATCGCTTGTCAGACAATAGAATGAGTGAAAGACGAGCTACGTTTATGCATCAGAGGCGGTGCTTGTCTGGTGTGGCGTTCCAATGATTTCACCTACCTGTGAAGATTTTACTTGATTTAATCCCGCCGTTACAGAACTTGTCTTACAAGCGATGAAATGTCCTTGAAAAAGGAGAAATAGAGATGAAAACAATTGAAGGAAACCTGATCTCCAAAGGGTTCAGGATTGCCCTGATCGTCAGCCGGTTCAACGAACTGATCGGTAAGAAACTGCTGGACGGAGCGATGGACTGCCTGCTCCGGCATGAGGTCAAAGATGATGACATAACGGTGATCTGGGTGCCAGGTGCCTTTGAGATCCCGCTGATTGCCAAGAAAGCCGGGCTCTCCGGCAAGTATGATGCTGTGATCTGCCTTGGCGTCCTGATCCGCGGCGCCACCCCACATTTTGAATACATCAGCGGTGAAGTGACCAAAGGGATCGCGCTGGTGGGGCTTGAACTCAACCTGCCCGTCATCTATGGGATATTGACGACCGACAGCATCGAACAGGCGATCGAACGTGCCGGAGCCAAAGCCGGAAACAAGGGATGGAATGCCGCTCTTGCCACTTTGGAAATGGTAAACCTCCTGAAGGAGATAAACTGATGGGACAGCGGCGTAAAGCCAGAGAAATTGCCGTCCAGACGTTGTATGCGTTGGATTTTGCCGATATCGAGAGCGCTTTTCGCGAATATTCCTTGCTGACTGAATATCCTGAAGTGCTGCAGCAGTTGTTCAGCGCTGAAAAGATCGACACATCGTCACCGGTCTATGCCTTTACCGATGAATTGATCAAGAATTCGATCATCAATATCGAAGACATCGAAAACGAGATAGACAAACACTCCGATAACTGGTCGCTGGAACGCATCGCCCACCTTGACCGTAATATCCTGCATGTTGCCGTCTATGAATTACTTTATACCGATACACCTCCGGCTGTGGTGATCAATGAAGCGATCGAGATCGCCAAAAAATTCTGCTCCGAAGGCAGCGGGAAATTTATCAACGGGATCCTGGATGCTATCCATCAGGATATTGACAGCAATAACCAGAGCACTTTGGAAAGACGCCCCTACGACAAATAAAGACATGGACTCACCGCTACGCTGCTCCATAGGCGTGATCGCCTACAATGAGGAACACAATATCCTGCGGCTCCTGCAAGCTCTGACCACGCAACGGTTACGGCAAGTGGAGATCGCTGAGGTAATTGTGGTCTCCAGCGCTTGCCGGGACCGGACGGATGAGATCGTCCGTCAGTTCATTGCGGAACGGGGCGAAGACTCGATTCCAAAGGTGACCCTGCTCACTCAGGCAAAACGCGAAGGCAAGGCATCCGCCATCAATCTGTTTATGAAGCATGCAACCAGTGATATCCTGATCGTGGAGAGCGGCGATACCGTTCCCGCTCCGGATGCCATCGAAAAGCTTGTCCTGCCCTTTGCTGATCCCAAGCTCGGCGCCACCGGTGGGAGACCCGTACCGGTCAATAAACCCGATACTCTGATGGGATACGCCGTCCAACTCCTCTGGCGCTTGCATCACCGGATGGCATTGATCAGTCCCAAACTGGGTGAAGTGATCGCCTTCCGCAAAGTCATGGACAGCATTCCGGCTGATTCCGCCGTGGACGAAGCCAGCATCGAAGCGATCATGTACCGCCATCAATTACGGCTCAGGTACATACCCGATGCCATCATCCACAATAAAGGACCGGAAAACCTGCGCGACTTTATCAAACAGCGCCGCCGCATCCAGAATGGACATCTGTGGCTTATCCGCAAACACCATTACAGCGTCGTGTCCCAGGACTCCGGCGTACTGCTCAGGATCCTACTGAGCGAGATCAAGGAAAATCCCCGGCAAATAGCTAAATTGATCATCGTGATCAAGCTGGAGGTCTTGTGCCGGTTCTTGGGCTATTACGACTTTTACATCAAGAAAAAGAACCCCTTTGCCTGGGATATCTCTCAATCCACCAAAAAACTGGATTGATCCCGTAGATGCGGAGGAAAGAATCAAGGTAGTGCGGTGATCTTCTTATTATTCAGGATAATTGGCTATTGTTTTATGCGTCTGATCGGTTTTCCCAAGTTGATGCCGATGAGCTATACTATTAGCTTACTCAATACCTGCAATTCCCGTTGCAGCACCTGCAATATCTGGAAAAAGCAAGCCAAGAACCTCTCTCTGGACGAATACCGCATGATCTTCCGCTCCATCGGCAGATCCGCCTACTGGATCACTTTCAGCGGTGGTGAGCCCTTTTTGCGCAATGACATCGTGGAAGTGGTCAAGCTCGCCTACACCTATACCCGACCGCGGATCATTAATATCCCCACCAACGGCTTGATGGTCAAGACCATTGTGGACAATACCACCGCCATCGCCCAGGCTTGCCCCCGCTCCCAGATCATCATCAATATCTCCATCGACGGCATTGAAGAGATGCACGACCAGATCCGCAACGTTCCCGGTTGCTACAAAAAAGCCGTCTCCACCTTTCACAAACTCAAAGCGCTGAAGCTTAAAAACCTCTCCGTCGGCATCCATACCGTGATCTCCAAATTCAATGTGGAGAACTTCCCCTATGTAGCCAGCCAGTTATTGCGCTTAGCGCCGGATTCCTATATCACCGAGATCGCTGAGCAACGGGTAGAACTGGACACGATCGACAGCGACATCACACCGGGGCAGATCGCCTATAAATCCGCCATCGACTTCCTGATCCACCGGATCAAGAACGATAAATTCAAAGGAATGAACAAGGTAACCATGGCATTCCGCATCGAATACTATGATCTGGTCAAACGCATCCTGCGCGATGAAGCCCAGGTAATTCCCTGTTATGCCGGTATCGCCTCAGTGCAGATCTCACCCGATGGCGATGTCTGGTCTTGCTGCATCAAAGCCAAAGTGATCGGCAGATTGCGCAAGACCAAGTTCAATTTCCGGCGGATCTGGTATTCGGCGGATGCGGAACTGGAACGGCGCAGCATCCACCACAAGAACTGCTGGTGTCCGCTGGCTAATGCTTCCTACACCAATATGCTCATCCACTTTCCCACGGTCTTACGAGTCTTTTACCGCAGCTATATAAAATGGTGGAGTTGATATGATCACGCTTGAGAGTTTACACTTTACATTTCCCGGTAATATGATCGAGCACCGCAGTGACCAGAGCGGTAAATACGGATGGTTCGTCTGCACCTGGCATCCGGAGAACAATGTGCTCCTTGAAGAGATCCAGGCGGAGATTAAGCTTGAGCTCTACCATTCCGGGATCGACAAGGTCTCCAGATTTGAGGTGGAATCGTGGCTCAAACGCTTCTTTGGTGATTTCCACTGGAAGCTGCATGCCCTCTTCAAAAAGACCTCTCTCAACGAGAAAGGAATCTCAGTGCTGGTGGGCATCATGTATGAGCATGAGATCTTTATCGTTCAATTTGGCCGCTTGGCAGCTGCGATCGTTGGCAAGCAAGGCGTCAAAGTCATCGGTGCCAACTGGAAGAATTTCCACGTCAAATCCCTGGACGAGATGTCACTATTAGGCGCCATGGAAGATGACATCAAGGTCAAGCCGGTGCGGGTCACGCCCAATGAACATGAACGCCTGATCGTACTTACTATGAAACAGGCACAGTTACTACTGTCGCAGGTCAGGGAACCGGAAATGCTCAAGGCATTGGCAGAGTCATCCGCCACCGATAAAGATACTCTGTATCTGATCCTTACCGCCCGTGAGAAACAGCTCCATCCCAGACGCCGCAGATTAAAGCGTTTTCAGGTCAGCGGCATTATCCTGATCATTATCGCTTTGCTTTCCACGGCCTACATGATCTGGGGAAACCGCTTCATCGAGAGCGGTTGCAATAAACTCGGCATCCAGATCCGGAGCAGCCGGATTGCCACTCTCGAGCAGGTGCCCGAGTTTCTCAAGAATTCATCACCCAATATCCTCAAACAGATCTTTAGCCAGCCCGCCCGCAATATCGCTTTCAAGATCGGCTGGCAGACTGCGTTGCAGTATGAGATCACCGCCAGCCCCACCTTTTCCAATGACAATATCTATCTCGCTGCGCACAATATCGTCGCCGCCTACGATCTCCGCAGCAAGAAACTGGTCTGGAAGAAACAGGTGGAGTCCGTTGTTCAGGGGCTTCTGATGACGGATGGAAACGCCGGTAGCCTTTTGATAATCGAAGCGAGCCGGCACAGTTTAGCCCGTGAGGACAGCGGACAGATCATTTGGCAGGTAAATCATTCCGACCGCCACCATTCCACTTTCCGCAACAATCCAATCATCCTTGCCAATAGCGACGATGCCCGCCTGGACGGCAAGATCACCGTTATCCCATTAGAAAGCGGGATCAGCGTTTATGACAGCAATCGCGGCGAACTGATCTCCAGCATCACTTTCAACGACAAATTGCTCTTCCTCTCGGGCTACGACCGCCTGCGTGAGTGTTTTTATGCCGTGGTCGGCAAGACCCTCTTCTGCGTGGAACTCAAGATCAGGAACTGAGCTATGCCCCTCCATATCACTACCCTGATCATACTGCTCATCACTTGTGCCGGGGCGCAGGCAGTGACTGGTACGGCGCAGAATCGGGGATTTGCCCGGCTTCAGTATGATGGCGGTGGTGACTGGTACAACGATCCGGAGGTTCTGCCCAATCTGGCACGCTATGTGAATGCCGTGCTCAATACCGATTTTCCCCTTGATCAGACCGTGGTCAAGGCAAGCGATCCCCGCCTCTTTGATCATCCCTTCCTTTACCTGACCGGTCACGGTAATATCCGGTTCACTGACCGTGAATTGGACAACCTGAGGGATTGGCTGGTGCGGGGTGGTTTTCTCTATGCCGATGACGATTATGGCATGGATAGCGCTTTCCGGCGTGAGATCAAACGCATCTTTCCCGAATATGACCTGATCGAACTTGATCCCACCTTCCCGATGTTTACCTGTTTCTACGACTTCAGTGCGGGCTTGCCCAAGATTCACAAGCACGATGAAAAACCGTCGCAGGTGTTTGGGATCTTTGACGAGAACGGCCGCCTGATGGTGCTCTATACTTATGAATCCAATATCAGCGACGGCTGGGCAGATTATGAGACACACAAGAACCCGCCCCAGGTGCGTGAGACAGCTCTCCGCTTCGGCGTCAACATCATCTATTATCTGATCACGCGTCCCTCATGAAAACCCTGGTTCTCTCCGATATCCACTACAAATTCGCCCCCCGCGACCGCAATGACCGGCAGAACAGTGAGACTATCCTTCGCTTCCTGACTGCAGCGCTCGCAGAGGAGTATGACCTCCTCGTCCTCAATGGCGATATCTTTGACCTCTGGTTCGACTGGCGATACTCCATCATCAAACAATACTTCCCCCTGCTCAAGCGTCTGGCGGACTTCAGCGAGCGCGGCTGCCGGATCATCTATATCAGTGGCAATCACGATTTCTGGTTCAACGACTTTTTTTCCACTTATCTCAATGCCGAGATCTATCAGCGTTGCTATATCCTGGAGGCGGACGGCAAAAAGACACTCATCACGCATGGTGACCTCTACACCAACAACGATGCCCGCTACCGGATCTTTCGGCGTCTGATCCGCCTGCCACTGATGAAACGCATCTTTGCCCTGCTCCATCCCGACTGGGCACTGACTATCGGAGCGCATATCTCCCGCAGCAGCCGTGTCCGCACCCTGAACGATCCCGTCCGCCAGCAGAAGATATCCGGCTTGCAGCAGTATGCTCAGAAGCAATTGAAACACTTTGACCACATCATTATGGGACACAGCCACGAACCCTGCCTGATCACCTTCCCCGAAGGTGTTTATGCCAATAGTGGCGACTGGATCGGGCACTACTCATACGTAAAACTCATTGACGGGAACCTCGAGCTCGGCAAGTTTGAGCCCTGAACCCGACCTCTCTGACTCAGTATAAAAAGGAGATATACATGACTTATCACACCAAACTCAACCCACTGGCGGTTTTGCTGGTGTTTATACTGCTCTGCATCACGATGCTGTTGCATTCATCCCAGGGCAGTACTCTCCGCGTGGAACTCACCGAAACCAAGGTCAATGTCATCATGGAGACCACACAAGGCACGATCGAACTGGAGTTATGGCTTGATCTCGCCCCCAAAACCGTCCAAAACTTCATCGACCTCAGCGAATCCGGATTTTTTGATGGGATCTATTTCCACCGCGTAATCCCGAACTTCATGATCCAGAGCGGATGTCCCAATACCAAAGATGGAGACCGCGGCAACGATGGACGCGGCAATCCCAGTTACCGTTTCGAGGACGAATGTTATCTCGAAGGTACCGAGATCACCGGCGTGATCCCCGATGAAGAGGTCGCCGCCCTCGTTTATGAAAAGATCCTGATCCCTTACTTACAGATCAATCAGCAAAACTCCGATCCGGAGATCATTGCCGTTCTCAATGCCTGTCAGGATGCGCAGAGCTGGGCACCGTTCATGAAGCGCACCATTGAATTTTATCAGGACAAAACCGGCAGTCAGGAAAAGATCCGTCCCCGCCATCTCAAAGCATCGGTCGATTATGGTTACATCGCCATGGCAAATTCCGGTCCCAATACCAATGGCTCTCAATTCTTCATCGTTACCAACCGTGCCGGCGCTCCTCATCTCAATGGCAAACACACCGTCTTTGGCAAAGTCACCAAGGGAATGGATATCGCCCACAAGATCGAAAACCTGCCCCGCGACGCCAATGACAATCCCCTTCCCGAAAACCAGGCAGTGATCACCCGGATCACCATCGGCAACCTGTAGGGGCGCTATCCTTCAGCGCCCCAAGGACATAGCATGGCACGGACTAACGATTCATCGCTCCAACAGGAAATCTACGCCTGGCTCAAGGCAAACCAGTATGCCTACCTGGCTACCTGCGACAAAAAGCAGCCCCGCGTCCGACCGGTGGTCCTGTTCTATATTGATGACCGCTTCTGGGTCGTCACCTTCAGCGGTGATTCCAAAGTCCAGCAGATAGCAGATAACGGCGCCATCGAAGTATGCCTCCCTTTGACTGAGGCCGGGCACACCGGCTACATCCGGTTCAGCGGAAATGCCCGCATCTGGCGTGACCAGACGGAAAAGCGTGAGGCAATGG
>VGPI01000055.1 GCA_016875595.1 Candidatus Cloacimonadota bacterium | reverse complement strand
AGCCGAGCTTGTCCGGGGGTGATGGGGGCGCTGAGGGAAAGCGCCCCTACGGTTCCGTTGCATAAGCCGAGCTTGTCGGTTTGGGTTTGACGGGCTTGATACAGGCGATGCCAAACAGGGTCAGCGCAGCGGCGACCAGGAGCATCGGATAATACATGATATGACGGATCAGAGGGATACGCCGGTCAATGTACAGCGGAGCAGTAATATTACCGGTCTCAAAGAGATTGGCTTTACTGATGACCCTGCCTTTGGGATCGACGATCATGGAAATGCCGGTATTGGCGTTACGATAGATCTGAATGCGGTTTTCCACCGCCCGGAACTTTGTCAGCACGGAATGCAGCCAGGGACCATAGGAAGTGCCGAACCAGGCGTCGTTGGTTATATTGACCAGATAATCCGTCTTCTTCCATTTACCGGTTTTCCTCATGATCGCCATCCGGTGGTTGAGATCAGCGAAGGCGATCTCATAGCAGATGGAGGGTGAGAAAGTAAAGTCCCCGCTCCGGTACCACCTGATCTCGGTTCCATACTCCCAATTTGCCTGACCCATCTGCACCTTCCACAAAAAGGGCAGATACTTCAGACCGGGCATCCGTTCCCCGCCTGGTACGAGGATGATCTTGTAATACAGAGAATCCGGTGGCATAAAAGGACGAAAGAGCGTTGCCGCATTGAAGAACAGCTCATTCATCGGATGCTCCGGAGGCGCCGGCAGGTAATCCGGAAAACCGGTGAAGATATCCATCTGCAATTCATCCACCAGATCCTGCACCAGAGGCAGATAATAGGTATGCCGGATCAGATAGACCGGCATCGCCGCTTCCGGCCAGATCAGCAATTGCGCACCCTCCAGCTTTGCTTCGCGGGAGAGGTGATCGTAGCGGCTCACGATTGCGTAAAATTGCTCTGCATCCCACTTATCTTCCTGGATTACTGAGGGTTGCATCACAAAGATGTGCGGATCATGCTGCTCCATTTTCACGCCGTAGATGCTCCAGACGCCATAACCCAGCCAGGCAAGCATGATCGCTCCCAGAGGGATCAATGCCTTGAGCCGTCTATTGATCAGTTTGAACACCAATAGATTGATCACCAGGATCAAGACCGAAAGCAGGATCACCCCGCCCAGATCCAATGCCTGCAACAGCACTGTATAATCTGCCAGGGAATAGCCCAGATTGATCCAGGGAAAGCGGAATTCACTGAAGTTTTGCAGGTATTCCAGCGAGATCAGAACGCAGACGAAACCGATATACCTCCATCGCCTCCAACTCTGCCAGATCCGTTGTAGCGCATAAAACACGGTAAAATAAAACCCGGTGTAAGCCAGGAAAATGCCCAGCAGTCCCAGGGGAGTCACAGCCCCGATCCAGTATAGGA
The DNA here is from genome assembly GCA_016875595.1 of Candidatus Cloacimonadota bacterium. Lineage (GTDB taxonomy): Bacteria > Cloacimonadota > Cloacimonadia > Cloacimonadales > Cloacimonadaceae > VGPI01. The sequence goes on along the minus strand of VGPI01000055.1, from coordinate 9,758 downwards.
GGACACTGCAATACACCACGGCAAAGATCAATGCCATATACAACAGACGCAGGCGGGCTAACCTCCCCTGTTCAAATACCTGTAACACCGGGATCCAGGCAATAAAGACCACAAACCCCAGATACAGCGGCAACCGCGACAGCGTCAGTCCCAGTGCCGTTAGCAGAGCATACAGCAAATGCCGTAACCTCATTGCATTGGGCTCCGGTAATTGATCAGGATCCGCCTTACTTCGTGATCGACGGTAAAGAGGATGACATTGCCCACGCAATTGAGATTGCGCACATTACCGGTCGGCAAAGCCACCGGTGCCGCAGATGAGCTGCCCGTCAGGATCCCGTTGTGATATTCGATCAGATTGTTGAAGCCATCGTACACACCCAGCCAGTCCATCGTCCGTACGCTTTGTCCCAGAACGGTGAAGACGGTGGTCTTATGATCAGCCGCGCTATAAGCAAGCACATAATCACGACTACAAGTCAATTGACTGATCCGGTTGAGCTCAAACTTACCGAAACGAAACTGCTCACGGCCGTCCAACACAGAAAAAGCCACGATCTGGCTGCCCAGTCCATCATAGATATAGATCGTCTGATCGGCACCCAACGCCAATAGCTCCGGCTGGATCGTTCCCCTCATATCGATCTGCGAGATATACATTCCGTCACTATTAAACTTGCGTACCTGCCGGGCGCCGGTATCCAGAACCAGCAAAGCCCCGTCGCCATCCAGAGCCATATCTCCCAGCTTCTGAAAATTACTCCGCTCCAAACCCAGTCCTCCGATCCGGTTGATCATTCGTCCGTCTCGATAGAAGCGGATCTCATGCCAGTCCCGGTGCATCACATACAGGGTCTGAGACCGCACATCATACAGCGCTTTGGATACCGGTTGATCATATCGTTCCATGCCCACCACCTCGAAGGAATCAATCTCCATGGGCGGACGGAACTGCACCGTAGCGCAGGACACCAGCAACAGCAGGAGCAGGACGGACAAGCTGAGCTTTTGCAACGGAACCGACAAGCTGCACTTATGCACCGAACCGGAAGGAAGAGAAAGCGTCCCAACGGCTTCTCTCCGGATCCCCCATTTTGTCCGGGCATTCGGGGTTATCTCTTTCATGGTCAATACCTTGTCATTCATGCACGATATGGATATCCCGCAGTTTGCCCTGGATGGTACTTTTGGTGCTGAACTTGTTGTATTCCAGGGTGTAAGCGATATCCACAACGCTGTTCTTCTTGAGGCGGGGCAGGTAGTCCCCGAGATTATAGCCGATCAGGTCGAGCACAACTCCGTCCTTGATGACTTTGAGTTTGAGGTGATTGCGCCCCACGTTGTAAGGGTAATTCGCCAAAGTGACGTCTCTGGTGACAAACACCGGACGCATGTTTTCCGGTCCGAACGGCGCAAACCGCTCGATCCATTCCAGCAGCATGTCGCTCAGAGCGTACAATTCCAGCGCCGTATCCACCGGCATCGACTGCTGCAATACATCAAACTTCACCCGTTCGGCGATATAGCGGCTCAGTTCGTTCTCAAAGCGATCGAGGTATTCCTGATAGATCGTCAGTCCGATGGCATATTTATGACCGCCGAAGCTATGCAGATTATGCCCTGTTACCTTAAGCGCTTCAAACAGGTCGAATTCCTGAATACTGCGTCCCGAGCCACAACCAAAGCCATCCTTGAACGAGATCATCACCACCGGACGGAAATACTTTTCCACCAGTTTGGACGCCACGATTCCGATGACGCCGGGATGCCAGTCGTCCGAGGAGATGACAATGCAATGGATATCATTGATATTACGGTATTTCTGCTCTATGATGTCACATGCCTCATAGTATGTTTTCTGATCCTCCTGTTGCCGGAGGGAGTTCTGTCGTTCGATCACTTCCGCCAGTTCAGCGCTGCGGGCTTCCTCGGTGGAGATCAGTAATTCCACCGCCAGAGCGGCACTGCCCATTCTTCCGGCGGCATTGATCCGCGGCGCAATGCCAAAGACGATATCGGAGGCGTCCAGCGTCTTCTGGTTCAGGTTGCTGATCAGGATCAACGCATTCAGGCCAAGGTTCTTTTTCTCGATCAGGTGTTGCAGTCCAATGGCAGCGAAGATGCGGTTCTCACCGGTCAGCGGAACGATATCCGCAATTGTGCCCACCGCCACCAGATCCATATACTTGAGGGTGTTTTCCGGCGTATCGATCCCCATCACGCGGTAGATCGCCATCAGCAGTTTATATGCCACTCCCACGCCTGCCAGGTGCGGAAAGGGATATGACGTTGCCGGCAGCTTGGGATTGATGATGGAAAAGGCACGGGGCAGTTCCTCCTTCGGATTGTGATGATCGGTGATGATGATCTCCATCCCCGCTTCGTTGATCGCATCCACTTCCTCAATGGCATTGACTCCACAGTCCACACTGATGATCAATTCCGCCCGCTTCTCCTTCAGAAATTCCAAACTATTGATGGACAACCCATAACCGTCGATCATCCGGTGCGGAATGTAAAACTCGATATCCGCCCCCACCCGTTTCAAACCTAAGTACAACAGCGCCGTTGCCGTCGTCCCATCTACATCATAATCGCCATAAATTATAACGCGTTGCTTGCGCTCAATCGCTTCCAGTATCCGCCGCACGGAACGCTCCATGTCCTCAAATAAAATCGGATCATGCAGCTCCTCCAGAGACGGATTGAAGAACTCACCGACCTCGCTCTGCGTCCGAAATCCCTTGCGGAATAGCATTTCGGCGATCAGAACGGGACACTTCAGGGCGTTGCTGACCTCCACGACCAGACGCCGTTCCTCCGGATCAAGCTCGATCGGATATTCCCATCGCTTCTCCATTTTGTATCCTTTATTGTAGATTTATAACTCAATTCTCGCTCCGCTGCCCGCAAGTTCCAACCACCATGACAGCGGCGTGTCCGGCTTAATCACCATGTCTGAAAAGGATTTACACCAGCTAAGCTAAATCTATAAACCGCCTGGTTTTGTAAAGCATTATTTAAAGTATTTTCGACCATCGTTCTCAAAAGCCCCGCCACAAACCCCATCTATCCATCCCCTCCCTGACATTGGTACGCTTTTTAACCCCTCCTCGGCTGATACATCGCACCCGGATCCTCCTTGCTTGCCCCTCTTTATCAAGCCATTATCCCCTCTTAATCAAGCGTTAATTATTAACGCTTGATTAACGCTTGATCATGACTTGATAAAGAGGGGCAGGCACTTGATATTATTGGCAGAGATGCGGGATGAGCCCAGCGAAAAAAAAGCCTGCTTTGCAAGATTTCTCTTGCCTAAAAATCAGGCGTGTAAAAAACTAAGCCCATCCGCAAGGAGGAATGATGAAAAAACTAATTTTAACCTTATTCTGCGTGGCTGCATGCCTTACCACGGTTTTCGGGCAAGGCTTGGAGACCTTTAACTTCTTTGACTACAGCGGCACTGCCTACATTGATGGCGGATTTGTGGGCGATAACGGGATCACCTGGAGTTATTATCACGTTACGGGTGCAGTGGCAGGGGCTAATAACCATCAGATCAATGGCAATGGTATGATCCTGCGCCGTTCGGAAATCCCCAGCCGGATCGTCTCGGATCCCATTCCCAACGGCATCGGCAATTTCTCAGTGGATATGCGTAAGGCATATACCTCCGCCGGAGACCGGCAGGTGGCGCTTTTTGTCAATGGGAACTGGGTTGCGGATTCTCAGATCTTTGGCAGTGCCAGCGGTGCTGATCCAACTATCCATACCTTTGCCGTTAGCGGGGTCAATATCTCCGGCAATGTCGTGATCGAGATCCGTAATATCCAGGGCGGAACAGTCAACCGGCAGCTAACTATCGACAATATCACCTGGACGGCTTACAGTGGTGGAAATACTGTGGAAATGCCGGTATTCGCGCCTGTGGCAGGATTCTATACCTCGCCTGTGAATGTCAGCATCACTTGTGCCACTCCCGCAGCGACCATCCACTACACCACCGACGGAACCACTCCATCGACCGCCTCCCCGATCTACAGCACGCCAATTACGATCAGTTCCACCACCACACTCAAAGCGATCGGCGTTCTGGGGGGATATAATCCCAGCGCCGTCAGAACCGGCACCTATACTTTCCCGGTAAATGTGGACTCCATCACTGCCCTGAGAGGCATGACGGCTGATGGTTCCACAGTCTATCGCCTGACATCACATGCTATCCTGACCTTTAAGCAGACCTTCCGTAATCAGAAGTTCTTCCAGGATACAGGGGCGGGCATTCTGATCGATGACCTGAATGGTGTAATTACCACAAACTATAACCTTATGGATGGAGTGACGGGACTGACGGGCAAACTCGGCGTCTTTGGCAACATGCTTCAGTTCACTCCCGTGCTTGATCCAGGCACTCCCACATCAACAAACAATACCGTGACGCCGGTAGCGGTCACACTCTCCGATCTCATCGCCAGTTTCGACTCTTATGAGTCATTATTGATCAGAGTGAATAACGTCACTTTCGCCCTGCCGGTAACCACCTTTGCCAATGGCACGGTCTATCCTGTTTCCGATGGTACAGCTACATTCGGCTTCAGAACCACTTTCTATGATGTGGACTACATCAGCACCGATATTCCACTGGAACCGAAAGACGTGGTCTGTATCCCCAATTCCAGAACCGATGGTAATTATATTACCGCCCGATCGCTGGCTGACTTTCATCAGACTGGGGGAACGGTCAATCCACCTTCCTTTAATCCACCCGGCGGTACTTACTCCAATGCGATCGCGGTTACGATCTCTACCACCACTGCCGGTGCTCAGATCTATTACACTACCAATGGCAGCAATCCTACGACCTCTTCCACGTTTTATACCCAGCCGGTTCAGATCGCTCAAACAACAGTCCTGAAAGCGGTTGCCTATCTGACCGGTCAGCCCCTCTCGCCGGTTTCCATGGCGACCTATATCCTGCCGATCAGTGTTGCCTCCATCAGTGAATTGCGCCAGCAAGCGCCCGGTACGCAAGTGTACCGTCTGACCTCTCCGGCGGTACTGACCTTCAAACAGACCTTCCGCAACCAGAAGTTTGTGCAGGATGACACCGCCGGCATCCTGATCGATGACTTGGTCGGCATCATCACCACCAATTACAATGTGGGAGACGGGATCAGCAACTTGACCGGAACGATCGCAGAATATGGCGGGATGATCCAGCTAACCCCGATCATAGATCCAGGCGTCCCGACTTCCACGGGCAACATTCCTTTGATCGTGGACATCGCTTTGGAAGAGTTAAATGAGAACTTCAATGATTATGAATCGCGGCTGGTACGGCTCACGGGTGTTTACTTTGTCACGGCGCAATCCACCTTCGCCAATGGCCAGGTCTATCCCCTCAGTTCCGATACCGCCAATGCTAACTTCCGCACCACATTCTACGATGTGGACTATATTGGAACCAGCATTCCCCAGACGCCGATCATACTGGTCGGCATCCCCAATTCCCGCACCGATGGAGAGTATATCACTGCCCGCAACTGGATGGACTTTACTCTGCCGGAGATCGTTCCTCCCTGGTATTTTGATGCTATGCTTATCCAGAACGATGCTCATCTGAACTGGGGTTACTTCATCCCTGACCGTGATCCCGAACGGATAGTTCCCTGGGGGCTTACCGGCTATCGCGTGTATCGCAATGGCGCTATGATCGCTGACCTCGAAGGCGATTACCATACCTCATACATTGATCCGAATCTCCCTATCGGCAACTACACTTATCACGTCAGATCCGTATTCTTCGGCTCCTGGCTCTCTGATCCCACCCCAGACATCCAGATCATCGTCACTAACAATGACGATCAGGTCCAGCCGCCACTGACCACCTCACTCAACGGTAATTATCCCAATCCCTTCAATCCTCTTACCACGATCGCTTATACAATCACGACCCCCGGCACCGTCCGCATCGACATCTTCAATACCCGCGGACAATTGATCCGGACGCTCACTGCCGATCATCAGACTGCCGGTTCATACACCACCATCTGGGACGGGACTGATTCCACCGGTCAAGGGGTCAGTAGCGGGATATACGTTTACCGGATGACTGCTGCCGGCTTCCAACCTAGCCGGAAGATGCTTTTGATGAAATAACCCATTGTTACCAAAGCCCGTCGTTCAGCTGTGGACGGCGGGCTGTCTAAAAACCTGTTAGGAGTGAATAATGTCAACCATGCTCAAGCGTATCGGTCTGTTCCTGGTCACCAACCTCTTAGTCATCTTGGTGGTCAGCGCAGTAGGAATGATCTTCAAGATCGATTTTACCCAGGGCGGATATCTGGGACTGCTGATCTTCTGCCTGCTTTTTGGTATGACCGGCGCTTTCATCTCGCTCTGGATGAGCCGGTGGATCGCCAAGAAGGTCTATAAGATCCAATTGATCGATCCTCTCCGCGCCAGTGGCAGGGAGCTGCAGATCTACAACACCATCAAGCAGATGGCGGACTACATGCGGATGCCGATGCCGGAAGTGGGCATCTACAACCGTCCGGAGGTCAATGCCTTTGCCACCGGTGCCTCCCAAAACAGCTCGCTGATCGCTTTCTCCGCCGGTCTGGTCAATAAACTGAACGACGATGAACTCGCCTCCGTCGCCGGACATGAAATGTCCCATATCCAGAATGGCGACATGGTTACCATGACCCTGCTGACCGGCATCGCCAATACCTTTGTGATGTTCTTTGCCCGTGTGCTGGCGATCGCCATCTCCGTTGCCATGAGAGACAACGACCGCCGCGGTGGAGGTCTCGGCTACATGGGATACTGGCTCCTGGTGATCCTATTGGAGAACGTCCTGATGCTTTTGGCATACATCCCGATCTGCTATTTTTCCCGCTGGCGTGAATATCGTGCCGACAGCGGTGCCGCACGCCTGACCTCACCCCATGCCATGATCAATGCTCTCTTGCGGATCGAAAGCGCTTACCAGCAGACGCCGGAGAAGGATTCCTACGCCATGGCGAAGATCAGTAACCACCGCAAGGCATCGCTCTATTCCACCCACCCCTCGATCGAGGACAGGGTCAAACGCTTGCAGCAGATGGCGATCTGATCCTTTGTGAGGGCAGCGGTCAGAGAAAACAATGGACTCCGGGATGGAGAACTCCGGTTCTACACATGCCGAATTCCACCGGACCTCCCAGCAAATCTCCGGCTTGAGAAGACCTGGACCGGCGCTGGACTGACGGAATGAAGTAACTGACATGACGATCAGGATCAGGATCAGGAAGCTATGTCTGAATGGCTTCGGCATCGGCTACCATGAGGGCAAGACCGTGTTCGTTCCCAACGCCATCCCCGGCGATCTGATCGAAGTGGAAGTCACCCAAACCAAGACCGCCATCCTCTATGCCCAACCGAAAGCGATCTGTGAACCCGCTCCCCAACGCATCAGTCCCGAGTGCGAGGCATTTGCCCATCCCGGTCATTGTGGTGGATGCGACTGGCTGATGCTGCCTTATGCGGAGCAACTGCGGGTCAAGCATGAGCTCTTTGCCGAAGTCATCGTCCAATCCGGTTTCCGCTGTCCCATCCCGGATGTGTCCCCTTCACCAACCCGCCGGCATTACCGCAACCGGAGTTATTTGCCAGTAACACAAACAGATAAAGGCATCACTTTCGGTATGTATGAACGCTGGTCGCACCGCGTGGTTCCGCATCAGACGTGTCAATTGCACCCACCGCTGTTTGATGAGATCGGCAGAGCGGTAATGGCATGGGCAGAGAAAGCGAAGGTAAAGCCATACAATGAATTAACCCACACCGGAGACCTGCGGCACCTCGGCTTCCGGATCAGCACTGAGGACGGCAGCGTCCTGCTCATCCTCGTCACCCGCACTGCCAGATTACCCTTCTCCAATCTCCTGATCAAATCCCTCTGCGACCGCTTCCCTCAGATCACCGGCATCATCCGGAACATCAATCGCCAGCCCGGAAACACCATTCTGGGGAGGGAAGACAAACTCCTCTGGGGCAAAGATTACCTCCATGACCGCATTCTGAACATCTCGCTCCGGGTGCATTACCGCAGCTTCCTCCAGGTCAATGGCGGCAGCGCAGCCCGCATGTATGAACACATCGGCTCCCTGATCGGCAGGAACGACACTGTGATCGACGCCTATTGCGGCATTGGCAGCATCACTCTGACCGTGGCAGGCAGTGCCAATCAGGTGACCGGGATCGAGGAAGTGGCGGAGGCGGTGGATGATGCCCGGATCAATGCCACCGCCAATCACATAACCAATGCCAGCTTCCTCTGTGCCACGGTGGCAGATGCCCTGCCGGCACTCATCCGCTCCAAACGCTTTAATACCATCATCTTCGATCCGCCCCGCAAAGGACTGGAGCCCGGTATCATCGAATCCATCGACCCCACGCAAATCACCCGGATCATCTATGTCAGTTGCCAGCCCATGACCCTGATCCGGGATCTGAAACTCTTGCGGGAAAGAGGTTATGAACTGCAGCAGATCCGCCTCTTTGACATGTTTCCCCAGACCTGGCATACGGAAGCGGTGGCGCTTTTACACTCCGGAAGGCTGCAGCCATGAAATACCTCATTATCCTGACCTTAGCCCTGATCCTGACCTCGTGCGAAGTCAGTGATCCCGATGCCGCCATCCGGATGGAGATCAGCAATATCCTCTATGAAATCCGCACCGGAGTCATCCAGAACGACATCGGACGGATCATGCTCTACGTTGACTGGGATTACCTGCACTTTGGCATGAGGTATTTTCAGTATCGTGAATTGTGGCTGGATCGTATGGGCGTCTGGACTTCCGTCACCTTTGACAATCTCTCCGTCCGGGTCAATGGCGACCAGGTCGTCGCATCCTTCATCATGCGCCTCACCAATGCCGCCGGGACCACCTCCTCCTTCGAGCCGGACACCAATGGCGACACCTCTTACTTTCTCTATGACGGCTCATCCTGGAAACTGATCGGCAACCAGCATCCCTTCTGATCCGACGGCTGATCCGACTTCGTCACTGCTTGCCCCTCTTAATCAAGCGGTTATCCCCCCTTAATCAAGCGTTAATTATTAACGCTTGATTAAGGGGGGATAACCGCTTGATTAAGAGGGGCAGGCAGTGTGAGCAGTTATGAGATCAAAACGCTATTGTTTCATCATTGGAATAAGTTAGCCAATCATTATGTCCATACATGTTCTCGTTGATTCCAGCAGGTTGTCTACTCAAACATCGAGTATTTTGTGAATTTCGCACCGATATGGGAAATACAATTTGATTCCAGCAGGTTGTCTACTCAAACATCGAGTCCCATCGGGACGGCATATTTATATCTTTCCAGCATCTCGATGATATACCGTCCCGATGGGACTCATGAGTAAATTTGATCTGCCTTGGCTATCTAAAATACCGTCCCGATGGGACTCATCCCGGTGTTTTAAACATCATCGGATAGCTATCTAAAATACCGTCTGGATATTTCGGAGAACCAGAGCCATATGTTTCGCTCAGTTAGAGCCACCCCCTCCGAAAGACCATTGCATATAAATCTGGACAATAAATATATGTAAGTAATTCTTGCCAAATTTGTTGCATGCTGTTATATGGCTCCATCATTACCCCGGAGCTTATCATGGAAAAGCAAATTATAACCCTCGCCGATCAAGGGATTGCCGCTCGCCTTGCCACCCGCAAACACTTCCGCAAAGACATCGATCAGAT
>VGPI01000054.1 GCA_016875595.1 Candidatus Cloacimonadota bacterium | reverse complement strand
TGAGGGAAAGCGCTCCAACAGAATACATGGCGCTGAGGGAAAGCGCCCCTACAGAATACATGGCGCTGAGGGAAAGCGCTCCAACAGAATACATGGCGCTGAGGGAAAGCGCCCCTACAGAATACATGGCGCTGAGGGAAAGCGCCCCTACAGAATACATGGCGCTGAGGGAAAGCGCCCCTACAGAATACATGGTGCTGAGGGAAAGCGCCCCTACAGAATACATGGCGCTAAGGGAAAGCGCTCCAACAGATCCAAACCAACTGATGGAAAATGCTCCTTCGGATCAACCGATGCCGGAAGATTATCCGCCGGTGCAATCCCCCTGATCTATCACCCCGGTTTCAAGTCAGGTTTCCTTCGAGATCGCTTCGAGTACTCGAGGCAACTCGAGGCGAACTCGAGGCGAACTCGAGGAAAAAGATGGAGCGGAGATCAGGCATGCTGGTATGGTCACGAATAAACTTGACTGCGGACGGCATTCCGGGAAAAGTAGTCTGAAATGGATGAAATAGGATACTTATGTGTGGAATAAGCGGGATATATAATCCATCCGTCCAAGTCGCCGTTGATCTTGGTGTGCTCCGGAGGATGACTGCTCTGATCGCTCACCGCGGTCCTGACGATGAGGGCTATTGCCTGGTCAATACTGCCCGGAGTGCATTTTCCCACTACAGCGGAAAGGACAGCAGTCCAGCAGTCAGTGATCAGTATCCTCATTTGCCCTCTCGCAAGCATGCCAATCTCGCCATGGGATTTCGTCGTCTGGCAATCATCGACCTGAGCAACACAGGTCATCAACCGATGGTCTCTGCCGATGGTTCCTGTGTAATTGTCTATAACGGTGAGATTTACAACTACCTGGAACTTCGCGATGAATTACGCTTGCTGGGACATAGCTTTGGCGGAGCTTCGGATACGGAGGTGATCCTGGCTGCCTGGCAACAATGGGGGCAGCTCTGCGTTCAGCGGTTCATTGGAATGTGGGCATTTGTCCTCTGGGATCAAAGGCAGCAGTGTCTGTTCTGTTCCCGTGACCGCTTTGGCATCAAGCCCTTGTATTACTATTGGGATGAGGATCGTCTGGTCTGGGGGAGTGAGATCAAGAGCGTCCTTAGTGCCGTTGAATCCCGTGTCCTTGATCCGCTCATGGTCTGGCGCAGTTCCCGGTTTCCTGCCATGCTTGCTTATGAAGATGCCACCTTCTGGCATGATGTAAAGTCACTGAAAGCCGGGCATAATCTCCTGATCAAAGCCGGGTCTCTCAGCATCAGTCAATACTATGCCCTCGATCCGTCCGGATTTGAGCGATCATCATTGTCTTTTAAGCAGGCGACTGCGCGTTATCGTGAGTTGGTTCTGGATTCGGTGCGCTTGCAAATGCGGGCGGATGTGGAAGTGGGAAGCTGTCTGAGCGGTGGGCTGGATTCATCTGCCATCGTATGTTCAGCCGCCGGGTTAAGCGGACATCCGCTATCCACCTTCTCGGCATATTATGCTACTGATCCGGAGCTGGATGAGCGGTTTTGGATCAATGCGGTGGTTTCTCGCAGCGGAGCATCATCTTATCTCGTATCGCCAACGGCGATGGCTGCCTGGGATCATCTCCAGCGGGCAACCTGGTATAATGATCTTCCGGTCGGAGCGGGATGTGTATCGCAATATGCGGTAATGCAATTGGCGAAGAGTCGGGGGATCAAGGTCCTGCTGGATGGTCAGGGTTGTGACGAGATCTGTGGCGGGTACAATCATTCCTATTATCGCTATTTCGCCGACATGTTGCGGCAGGGACAGGTGTTTGACCTGATCAGACAGATGAAACGGTACTTCTCGAATAAAAACCTCTCTCAGGTTATGCCTGCGCTGGGAAAAACACTGCTGGTCTCGTTCTTGAGTGAACGGCAGTTGTATCGACTGGAATCCAGGTACTATCGCTGGGAGGCATTTAACCGGGATTTCCGGAGGCAGGTATGGTCCCGGGTCGGGGATGATGATCTGATGAGTGGAGTGGTCGATCTTGACACCGGTAAGCTCTCCAATTTCCTGTTTAATCTGTTGTACACTACATCTTTGGGTACTTTACTGCACTATGAGGATCGCCTCTCGATGGCTCATGCGGTGGAAAGCCGGGTGCCCTATCTGGATCATCGGTTGGTGGAGCTGTGTTTTTCCTTGCCTTCGGCATTCAAGCTCAATCCGCCCTGGAATAAATATGTGCATAGACAGGCAGTCCGGCTGATCGTTCCGGCTGCTATCTCTTCCCGGATCGGCAAAGGGATCTTTGGAGCGCCTTTCTTCTCCTCCTGGATGCGGGGGGATTTGCGTTCCGAAATCGAGCAGATCCTTCATTCGGTGGAATTCAGGCGGCGGGGGATATGGGATTTGTCGACGATCATGATTGCCTGGCAGGCTTACCTCGGCGGAGATAATGCGAAAGCCGCTATGCTCTTCGATGTCATAGCGCTGGAGTTGTGGTTCAGAAATGTGTATATGGAATTCTGTAAAGGAGTTGTCGATTGAAACGGATCGTCTTCTTGATTGTTGCGATGCTGATTATCTCACTCACGGCATGCAGCGTATTGGTGAAAAAACCGAAAATCGAGAAATTGAACAAAGTGGAGATCCTGAAGCTGACGCCGGACAGCTTGTGGGTTAAGCTCGGTCTGGAGGTGAACAATCCCAATTTTTATGCATTGAACATCAAAGAACTCGAGTTTGAGGTTCTGGATCTCAAAGCCGTGCAGGTGGGAACCGGGGAACTGGAGGAGAGTATCAGGATCGGTGCTCATTCGAGCGAAAATGTCAGTATCATTCTGCATCTGGATACCCGCCGGGCGGTGAAAACCATCCATACCGAGAAACGGATGCTGGGTATTATCATCCATGGTTATGCCAAAGTCAAAGCGTTGATCTTCTCGAAGACGCAGATCATCAACCAAAGATATGAGGTCTCCATCGAGAATTACCTCCAAAAATGGATACCTGATCTGACGATGGGTAATAAAGAGTTCTTTCGGATCAAGGATACCGATTTTGAAACGGGGTTGTCGGAATCAAAGCTCAAAGTATATTTTGAGATGTTCAATCCCTATGGACTGGACTATGAACTCCGCGAATTCCCCGCACAATTGTATCTGAATGGTGTCCTTGCCGGTGAAGGGAAACTGGAACAGCCAGTGGTCATGACCACTGAAACGGCATCACAAAGCGGATGCATCACCTTTACACTGCAAAGCTCACCATCCATGGCAAGCTTGGGATCATCCTTGCTTACCGGTGAACTCTCCTACGAGGTCAGGGGAGAGATCCGCTATCGGGTCTTCGGCGTTGACCTGAAGAATGACTATCAGTTCGGCAATAAGCTGAAGATCGATCTGGGTGCGCTGCTGAAAGGTCTGTTCAAAACTCATAGATAGCCCGGCAGGGTCAAAACACACCCTGAGTCCCATCGGGACGACATTTTAGATAGCCCGGCAGAGTCAAAACACCTCAGTAGCGGTTAAGAAACAGTTCAGCCCAGCGTTTGCATCGCTTTTTTATAACGGTCGCGCAGCGTGTTGAACTTCAGGCGGGAATTATTGTAACGGGATACTTCCCGGCTGACCCATTGGATTCTTGCGGTAATGCTTTCCGGACGGTAATGGGCATTATTGGATGAAGTGCGGGCGGTGGTCATCCGTTTCAGCAGAGCGTTACTCTGATTGGTATCATAACCGGTGCGTGCCATATACAGCAGGCCAATCAGATCCGCCTCGCGTTCATAATCATCCAAACGTCCCTGGATCAGGTTCTCAAACATGGCTTCCACTTCCTTTTCCAGTTCCTCCTCCACATTGCGAATTTCATCCGGAAAGAAATCCGGGGACTCAAAATCCAGCTCTGTAAACGCCATCTCAGCACCGATCTGATTCTCCCGGCGTTTGGTTTCGATCATGCCATGAAAACGCGAGATATGAGCCATCTCATGAGCCAGGACAAAGGTGAGTTCCGCCTCATTCTCCAAAAAGCGTAACATACCGCGGGTGATAAAGATATAACCTCCGGGACAGGCATAGGCATTGACCTGAGGGAGGTCGAGGACGAAGACGCGGAAATTGACGTCCGTCACATCCGACGCCTCCACGATCTGGTTGGCTACGAAGTTTACATATTCCTCGATCGGTGGATTGCGATATATACCAAGCTCGGCGATCACGCTGGCGACGGCAATGCCAAAACCTTCCTGGGCATCGGAGAAGAAATCCGGATCGGTTCTTGTCGGCAGGTGATAAGCACGGCGAAAGCTGCTGGCATTCTGGTTGCGATAGGTCTCACTGCGGAAAGCAGCGTATTTGGCTTCATCCAACCGCATATCGATGACCATGGCGATAAAGGCGGCAGGATCGGCGCGATTGCCGGCAAATCGTTCGGCAAAGCCCTTAACCCCTGCTGAAATGCTGTGCCGGGTGACCCCGGAGGTTCCGGTCTGACTGATGCCGGCAAAGGCGTCATTACGGGGTTGCTGCGCTTTGGTGGCGGTTTCCGAGATATATCCCACGCGGTTCTTGTACTTCACCTTTAGCCAGGGTGAGGATCGTTCCAGAATGGTCACTTTGGTATTTACCGGGACCTCGGTGATGATTGCGCTGTATGAGCCGGGTGATTGGCGCATATAAGTCCTTTCTCGGCGGATGGTCACTTCCCGGGCTGAAAGGACTGATATGATACAGATCAACGTGCTTAGGATCAAGATTGTGCGTCTCATGATAGGTCTCCTTTATATGTGTATTTTACTTTCCAGTTTAGGGTTACGTTTGTTCCTACGGTTTGTTCGCTGGTCAATAGGATGTTTCCTCCATTCAATTCCATAATCCGGCTCAGTATTGCCAGTCCGAGTCCCAGTCCTCCAAATTCCCTTGTGTAGGAATTGTCGATTTGATTAAATGGCTCGAAAACGCAGCGCTTCATAGTGTCCGGGATGCCCATGCCGGTATCGCTCACGCTGATGGATAGTTGTCCCGTCTGATCATCTTGAGGAATGAATGAAACACTGACCTTGACGCTACCGGCAGGAGTGAACTTCATTGCATTATCCAGGACCAATTCCATTGCTCGGTTGAGATTGATGCTATTGATGCTCACAATATAGTCTGAGTTCAAAATCTCATAATCAAAGCTCAAGCCCGAGGCTGCACATATATCCTTATATCGATGCAGGATGGGCGCGAGAAGTTCCGGAAGGTAACTCATATCTTCGCCATCACTCTCCCGCATGGAGTCAAAGTAGATGTATTCTTCGATCTGGTCTATGCAGTGTTTCAGACGGTTGATCGATGCGCGCAAGCTTATTAAATACCTCTCTTGGTCTGGTCTGAGGGGGTGTAAGGACATCTGTTCCACGGTTTCGGCAAATTGATGCAGCGGCGCTTTTGTCTCATAAGTTATACTAAGAAGGAAAAGAGAGCGGGTTTGTTTTTCACTATTTGCCAGAGCGTACAAACGGGCAGTTTCTTGTTCGAGTTCCTTTAATCTGTTAATATCGAGTAAGTAGCCTACAAACCGGTGTTTTCCTCCCTTATCAAGACCGGTCACAGTTGTCCGGTCAGCGACCCATTTGGTGTTTACTGACCTGGCCTTCTGCAGCACTCGATTGCGGTGCATCAGGATCTCCATTGCAGGATCAATATGGACAGGGGTAATATCGGAAGGACAGAGGATACGATATTGTTGACTGTAGGTGCTTATGTTGGTCTTCAAATGGTCAAATCTCTGTCTGATGATATGCTTCAGGTCGTCCGGGTGGATAATATCCCGATAAAACAGCGATCGTTCTATAAAATCAGAGGCATCATAACCGTATCGGCTTATTCCTTTTGAGATGTAGTCAAACACCTCTTTCTCGGCATCAAACCAATTCATTACGATCAGGGGACTTGTGTCATGCAATTGGCGATATCTGCCTGATTCCGATGCCAATAGGTCTCGTTCTTGTGTGCATAGCTTGATCGTCTTCCTCTGTTTAAGGTATTTCTTCTCATAATAGATTAGCAGTACCAGGCAGATGATACAACCGGAGGAAAACAAATAGCTTAATAAGGTGAGATATCTCCCATCATAGCGTGGGGCACGATTCCCGGCAGTAAAGCCCCCTCTCCATTGAGACGATGGATCATGACTTTCATCCTCGATGTTCATAGATGGGTTGAGTTGCTCCAGCTTGCTTCCACCCCCGATCATGAGGATTGGAACGCCTGCGAGCATGACCACGAATACGATCACTAACAATCCGCGTATCGGCTTAGTAACCAGGAAAAGGGAATCCATCAAATACTCATGATTCTTTTGATTACATTGTATAAGAGGTTGACATCGATCGGTTTGGCGATATAATCATCCATTCCAGCCGCTATAAACCGCTCCTTGTCACCAACCATAGCTGCTGCTGTAAATGCAATGATGCCGATGTGATTTCCGCTTTCCTTTTCACTTTCCCTGATCAATTTCGTTGCTGTAATACCATCCATAACAGGCATCTGGATATCCATGAGAATGCAGTCAAAGTCCTGTTTTGAAAGCATATCCATAGCTTCTTTGCCATGATTGGCAATCTCAACCGACACATTCCAGTGTTCCATTTGTTTTTTGGTCACGATCTGGTTGATCGGCTCATCTTCCACCAATAGGATACGGATTGCGGGGAAAGAATCTGTTTCACAAAACACAATTGGTTTCTGAGGATGGGTGATCTGCTCTGGTTTTTCGGGAGCTCCTCGGAAGGGAAGAATAATGAAGAAACTGCTACCGCCACCGGCTTCGCTCTCGACCCAGATAAAACCACCCATGATCTCCACCAGTTTCTTCACGATAGACAAACCCAAACCTGTTCCACCATACTTCCGGGTTACAAATGGATCCACCTGGGTAAAATTATCAAAAATGTCATGCTGTTTCATCGGATCGATCCCGATACCTGTATCGCTAACACAGAAGATTAACCGGTACTCGCCTTCGACCTGGGTGTAAACATCTACCGCGATCTCAACCCAACCTTCATCAGTGAACTTAAGGGCATTCTGGATCAGGTTGATCAGGATTTGCTTCAACCGCATCATATCACCGAACACGATGGCTGGAACGTTGTCACTCAGGCGTGTACGGATATCCACGCCCGGTTTCTCGCGATGATAGGAAAAGGTCTTGACCAGGTCATCAATCACATATCGGATGTTAAAGTCATTCATTATCAGATCGAGTTTTCCTGATTCGATCTTACTAAAATCCAGTATATCGTTGACGATCTTCATCAGATTGTGTCCTGAGGAGTACATTAAGTTGAGATATTCCCGCTGGACTTCGGTGGGATCGGTTTGCAGCAGGACTTGAACGAAACCCATGATCCCATTGAGTGGTGTTCGGATCCCATGGCTCATATTTGCCAGGAAGTGACCTTTGGCGATGTTGGCATTTTCCGATTTTTCTCGGGCTTCGATCAATTCCGCTTCCAGGGCTTTCTGTGAACTGATATCCATTAGATAACCATAGAGCGTGACCTGTCCGTCGGACTCGTAGCAGTACATGGTAAAGTCATACAGCCAGTGGATGGATCCATCCGGAGTTTGCAAGCGGTAGTTTTGTGAATTGAATTCCTTTTTCTGCTGGATGTTGTTTTTGTGGTTATCGATAAATCCGGCTCTATCTTCGGAGAATACAAGCTCCTGAAATTCTGGTTCTCCAGACATCAGGTCACCCGGTGAAAAACCAAACTGATTGAAATTTGCTGATATATTGACTATCTTCATGCGGGGATGCTGTACTTTGTAAACTGTAACCGGACCATTCAGAAACAGGCTGTATTCGCGATTCAGTTCTTCTGCGATCCTGGTTCGTTCGCCGGATATTTGTTCATACGCGGTTGACTTCTGTTTCATCTTGCGTCTAATATAATAGAGCATGATCAAACTGATCAGCATCAATGTTCCCAGTGGGATCAATCTCCATTTGATCAGCTTCCAAAGTCTCTGTTTGGCCATATTCTCAGGACTAAGCAGTTCAAACCATGTATTGTGCAACTCATCCAGCTTGCCTGATGTGCGCATATGAGCGATTCCCGTATTGAAATCCGTTATCAGTTCTCCGTCCTTGGACGCATAACAATAATCCTTGGGAAAAATCCGTTCAGGAAGTGCACGCAGATTGTCAATACCGAGCTTTTTCAGCATAAATATGCCGCTCATGTAGTTGACTATTGCCGCATCATACCTGCCTGAAGATAGCAATTGCAGAGCATCCTCCTGAGACGGAACCTCAATCTTGGAACCATGGAATGTGATTTGTTTGAGGTAGTCATTGGCAATATCGCCTTGTTGGACGGCTACCTGGGCTTTTTGGATATCGGCAGGGGTCTGGAAGGGTGAATTCTGCCGGACGAAGATCGCCCGCCAGGTCTGGGAATGAGGCGTTGAAAAGCTGTATAATTTGGCGCGTTCGGGGGAGAACGCCATGCCCTGGATCATATCTATCTCACCATCATTGAGCCATTGCACGACTCTCGACCATTTGCCGAGCTTGAACACCACATCATAGCCCATTTCCTTGGCGATTGCTTTGGTCAATTCGCAATTGTATCCGACGGGATCATTATTCTCGTCAAGATACTCATACGGAGGAAAATTGAAATCCCCTCCGATGGTGATCGTCCGGCGGGGTGAATCATCTTGAGCAACCATCAATCCGGAGATCAGCAGAAGCAGAAACATTAAGCTCAATCTTCTTGTCATTGCATCCTCTCTTGTTACCAGGCGGCGTTCCATTGTAAGTATGACCCCATGTCGAACTTACGTTCCAGATCAGCGGAGGTCATGCTACGCACTTTGCCAAAATTCGGCATCCTCCGCCATACTCTGTCGGGTTTGCCAAAACACCAGGCGATTCCCGCAGCGGAATTCATACCCCGGCTATCGGTTCATAATTGTTGTTCAAATACATCGTTATCTCGTAAGCCGTAACGTAGCCGTCGATCCGGGCCAACAACCGTTGACACCGATATATCCGCATATAGGGATGCATCTTACCGGTCTTGACCTGTTCCATCTGGGCGACATTCCAGCGTATGTCACCCGTATCTGCGTTCTCCAAATTGTCAAGTGAATAATCTCTTTCCCGTCTATCTCCCTCATGCTGTCAGCATTACAGCCGCCCAGGCAGGGAGGCGGCAGACTTGTCATCATCAGGATCATAGTGGCAGAAATTGGCACTCAATACACGCCTGATGATCAATTCTGCCCAGAAAAAACCCGCATTGGACAGAGGTGGAGGCAGTTCCTTACGGCGGGCAATGATCTGGGAACAGTCCGGCGGCGATAGTTGATAATAGTCCAGTACCAACACAGCGATCTGGAGCACCGAGATCTGTCCAAGGTGCAGACAAGGGCTGAATTCACTCTGGATCCGTGGTCTGATCGGTGCCACCCGGTACTCGCATTTATCGGAAATGGTCTCTACCGGTATATGATCGTCTGATCGCCCTGGTTTCTTTCCGTTATCCACCAGTTGTTCAATTTCACCTCATACTTCGTCGATTCCATTCCTGATCTCATTGCTTACCAAAGCCCTGAGATTGTCATTTTTTTGTCCGATCCTGCTCCCTTGCCGCTCTTAATCACTTCATTATCCCCTCTTAATCAAGCGTTAATAATTAACGCTTGATTAAGAGGGGATAATCACTTGATAAGCGCCAGCAAATCAGGGACGATCTCGCAAGACGCTGATGTGTATCAAATTACGCTGAATCGACGATGGGCGATGCTAATCCAGGTTCGGATAGCGTGACCTGGTCCGTTAACTACCATATTCCACCGTATTCAAAACCAGTCCGGGCAGAAAACACGGACTCATTTATTGCTGATCGTAATTTGGGTATCATCTCGTCACGGTTTTGTCCGGATGATCAGCATAATTGACCAATTGCCCATATTCATGCGATCTTGGCAATATGGTTGGAATGGATATTGCATCGCTGAGAGGGAGCTGATACCCAAGTGAATAAACTGAGGAAGTGAATGTACATATTGATTCTGGCGACATTGACGCTGGTGCTGTATTGGATGAGTGAGTATTATCGCCATCTTCGCAATGTTCGCTCAATCCCGATCCGCATTCATGTCAACGGAACCCGCGGCAAATCCAGTGTGACCCGCTTGATCGCAGCCGGACTTCGTGCGGGGGGGAAGAGGACGCTCGCCAAGATAACAGGAACTTTGCCCCGGGTGGTTCTGCCCGATGGGCAGGAAGGTGCCATTATTCGGTTGCAGGGTGCCAATATCATCGAACAGAAATACATTTTCCGGTATGCGACAGACCATAAACCGGATGCGATCGTGATTGAGTGTATGGCGGTAAATCCGGTTTTTCAGTGGATCACGGAACGCAAGTTTGTCCGTTCCACGATCTCCGTGATCACCAATTGCCGTCCCGATCATCAGGATCTGATGGGTTCGACCGTGGAGAGCATCAGCATGAGTTTGAGCAATACCATCCCTCAGGGGGGTGTTTGTTTTACGGCTGAGGATGAGAATTTCGGGATCCTGAAGCAAGTAGCCGCCAAACGCCATTGCCGGATCGTTCAGGTGCGGCCTCACGATATCACGGAAGCCGATATAAAGGGCTTTCATCACATTGAACACCCGGAAAACGTACAACTCGCCCTGGCGGTCTGTGCCGAAGTCGGAATAGACCGGTGCATTGCGCTTCCGGCGATGCAGGAAGCCCGTCCCGATCCCGGTGCCTTGAGAAAATACAAGATCAAGGACGGGGGAAAGGGGATCATCTTTTACAACGTATTTGCCGCTAACGATCCGCAATCAACCGAACGTATCGCCCACATGCTGACTGATCGCTACCAACATGCGGAGGTCATCATTATCCTCAATAGTCGTGCCGACCGGTTTTACCGTTCACAGCAACTGGTGGAGGCAGTCAAGCATCTGCGCTTTGACTACCTGCTTCTGACCGGCGAGATCTGTGACAAGGTTGAGTCCTATGCCCTGCATCACGGAATCGGGATGGATAAACTGGTGCGCGTGGGTGATCCGCTGCCGGAAGTGGTATACCGGAAAGTCCTGGAACTGACCAAGGAAGAATCACACGTGATCGGTATTGGCAATATCGCTGGTGAGGTCAAGTATGGCGCTCAGATCGTAGCGCATTTCCGGCATAAGATGCAATCATTAAAGCAAACAAGGAGCTGAATGTGGTAGATACCGTTATTCAGGCAGCCGTCGGATTGGGCGTGATCA
>VGPI01000053.1 GCA_016875595.1 Candidatus Cloacimonadota bacterium | reverse complement strand
TTGATTCAATACCTGCATCCAGAATTGCATATGTGGATAACCGAGCACCTTTACTAACCCGGGTTAGATATTCATATTTCATCGATCTGGTGGATCTTTCCGGTAATGCGTCAAGATCTGACACGGTATCATATGCCATTTTACCAAAACCTATTTTGCTTTCACCCGAAAATAATGCGAATGTCGCGGCAACTGATGTTGTTTTTCAGTGGAATCATACGGGTGCTACAGGTTATTATCGTGCAGTTGTCCTGGATAGTAATCGAGAGTATGTATGGCATGGTGACTTCTATCAATCCACAGAACCGGATCCGCTGGAGATCAGGTTTCCAGTGAATATAGCCATGGAACAGTCAGGTAATAGCCTGTATTGGAGGATCGATTCTTTTGAATACGATTTTGATATGGACATGTATATTGGGTCAGAATCGGAAGAACGTCTCATTTTTATTCAATAGAGAACAACTGAATCGTGTGTGTTCTCAGCTGGTACTACTTCACCTACTGGTGTGGTGAGCAAGTCAAGATTTCACTTGACTGATAAGCAGTAGATAGAATCATTAGAAAAAATCTGAAAGAGGATACGGTGAAAAGACACTTAATTACTTTATTCCTTATGATTATGGTCGTAGGGATAGTGGGTCAGATTTCCGAAGGTTTTGTCCCAACAACCAACGCGTCCGCCTACACTTTCGAGGGAACTCGGGGCGTAAGCAAATTAAAAATGAATACTTACATCTGGGGACAGGTTACCAGGCCTGGCTTGTATTTAGTGCCTGATGATACCGATCTTCTGATGCTGATCTCACTTGCTGGTGGCCCGCGTGAGGATGCAAAACTCACTGATATAAGAATAATACGACCCACTTCTGAGGGGGAAAAAATTATCATCGTCAATCTTAAGAGATACATTCAGACTGGTGACGAAACTCTAATTCCACGGCTCTTCCCAGGAGATACGGTGTTAGTGAAGGGCACTATTTTCTATGGATTTACTCAGGTTACTGACTTTCTATCCAAAGCAGCAATTGCTCTCAGCGTTTACAACACAATTATTAGAATAAAATAGCGGAGAATAAATGGAAAAAGACACCAAAACAAGCATTCCAGTACAGGATGAGATCAACATATCCGATTACTTCAGGATAATTATCCGTTTTCGCTATATTGTCATATTGGTCTTTGTGATTGTAGTATCTCTAACAGCCTTCATTACAATGCGTAAACCAAAAATCTATTCAGCATCGTCCCGTATTTTGATCGAAGAGTCAAAAAACGAGAGCGATCTAATGTTTTTGTCGACGCCAGGTCTGGGTAAAACGACGATCAACAACTATATTGAAATGATGAAGAGTAGGACTCTTGCAGCTTTAGCATGGGAGATAATGAAAAGAGATCAGGATTGGCAGTTGTTTCCAATCAATCAAAGCAAGATTCCGGAGACGATGATTATTCTTGGAATGAAAGTTGAGTCCAAACGGGAAACGGATATTTTGACAATAAGTTTTAAATCCACCAGTCCTAAGGAAGCGATGACTGCTGTTAATGCGATTGCTGAAGCGCAACAACAACTAAACACACAATTTGCGCGGTTGGAATTTACGACTATTCGGGAGTTTCTTGAAACACAATTGGATGCTATATCCCGTAGATTGCAGGTTTCCGAGAATGACCTGAGGGACTTTAAGAATAAAAACCGCTTAGCTGAGTTATCTCAAGAAACAACCAAGTTGATTGAGAAATCCATTGAAGTCGAATCTGCTTATGAAACAGCATTGACGGATAAAGCGATACAACTGAAAACTCTCGAATATCTGAGCAACCAATTAGCACAACAGGACTCCTTGGTAATCGATATAAACAACATTACGAAAACCAAATATATCGAAGAATTAAGAAAACAAATCATCGAAAAACAAGCACTGATAACCAATCTTGTCACAAAGATAGAGTATTCAGAGACGCACATCCAGATCGAACAGCTTGAGATCGAGCTACAGGATCTCAAAGCCAAACTTGATGATGAGATCCAGAAACTTGTATTAAAAACCCTGACAAATGATCCATTAGCATCGCGAAGTGACATTATAGCACGTATTTTAACAACTCAGATTGACCTTGAGATAGCCAATGCAAGATTGGATGGATTAGCCCAAACCAAGGATATGTACGATGAAAGAATAGTAACTTTACCGAACACAGAATTGGAATTAGCCCGAATAATCCGCAATGTAAGCTTAGATGAAAAGATACATGGCATAATGACGGAAAAATATGAAGATGCTAAAATAGCCGAACAGGCGAAAATTGGCAATATCAGGATCCTTGATCATGCCGAAATCCCTTCATTACCAATCAGTCCGCAAGTAACTCGAGATATGATGGTTGGCATAATTCTGGGCTTAGCGCTTGGTATTGGGGTTGCCTTTCTGGTGCATTCATTAGATACAAAACTGAGAACCCTGGAGGATATGGAGAACTACGTAAAACTACCAATAGTGGGTACAATCCCATTGATAACTGAGTCCGAGTCAAGAATAGAAGAATACAATCGGTTAATCGAACACGCTGAGGGAGCGAATAGAGAACAACTAATGAAATCGATGCATTATGTAATGATGCAAATAGTTTCTCATTATGCACCCAAATCACCAATTGCAGAAGCATATCGCACATTAAGGACCAATATCCTATCCAAAAAACCAGGTGGATCCACAACGATCTTAGTAACATCAGCTGGTCCTAAGGAAGGAAAATCAACATCTGTTGTAAACTTGGCTGTTACCCTGGCACAAATGAACAGTCGAGTTGTATTGGTTGATATGGATATGAGACGTCCAATGATTCACACTAAATTTGGGATCGATAAGGAAAAAGGTAGTAGCGATTACTTGATTGATTCTGAGATCAAAATATCCGATGTCGTAAAACCATCAGGGATTCTCAACCTTGATCTGATAACAAGCGGTTTTGTCCCACCCAATCCTTCCGAATTGATTGCATCCAGCAGGATGGATACTCTGCTTGATGAGTTGAAAGCTAATTATGATTACATCTTGTTCGATACACCACCTGTGATTGCTGTTACAGATGCATTGATCCTGACCAAGAAACTTGATCTTACTTTTATCGTTGTACGTGTCGGATTTACGGAGAAGGGCATCATGAAACGAACCAAGGAACTAATGGAAAACATAAATGCCAAAATTGACGGAATCATTGTAAACAGTATCTATGTCCAACGGTATTACAACAAACATGATTACTATTACTACTACTACTACTACTATTACTACTACTATGGAGATGAAATCCCAAGCAAGCAGAAGAAAAGTGCAAATCGATTCATTCGCAAAAATCAACCTGTTTCTTGAAGTTACGGGGAGATTTTGTAATGGTTATCATGGGATTAATACGGTGTTTTGCAGTGTTAGTCTTTGTGATAGAATGCGATTTGCTTTGACAAAAAAAGGCTCCCTGAAATTGTCGTCCAACATTCCTGATTTGAACACTCAGGAAAATCTGGTGTATAGGATTGCCAGATATCTTGTTGACAGATTTGATCCATCTTATGGTGTCAGCATCGACTTGATAAAGAGGATTCCAGTCACTGCCGGATTAGGTGGTGGCAGCAGCAATGCCGCGGTGACATTGAAAGTAATGAATACCCTGATGAAACTTGCGATAGAGGATGATGAGTTACATGAGATTGGTGCTTGTTTCGGTTCTGATGTCCCCTTCTTTCTAACTGGTGGAATTGCACAAGGACACGGAAGGGGTGACCAGATCGTCAGGTTGCCGGATTTGTCAATAGGTAATATTTTGCTGGTTAATCCTGGATTTGAAATTCCAAGCAGAGAAGCATATAATTTGGTGAAGATTCCTAAAACGCCAATGCATTGGGACGTTGTTTATTCAGTAGATAATGTCTTTAATCGGCTGCAAGATGCGGTTCAAACCATGTACCCGGCAGTTGCATCAATCATCGATGAAATGAAACAAAATGGTGCCCAAAATGCCATAATGAGCGGAAGTGGACCCACATGTATCGGATTGTTTAATGATAGTGAGAAGTTGCTGAGATGCAAAGAGATGTTTTCAGCGCTTGGATACTGGACATATAAAGTAAGAACCATAGGACATGATGAGTATCAACAATGTTTTCAAAACTCAAGCTAATCACAGGAAAAGCGAACCGAAACTTGGCTGAAGAGGTCGCCAGGTTTGCAGGTCTACCATTAGCGGACATTGAGCTGTTTAAGTTTTCGAACGATGAATCGTTTGTCAAAATAAACGACAACGTCCGAGGAGCTGATGTATTCATCATTCAGCCTACATGCTATCCTGTAAATGACAATCTCATGGATTTGCTCATCATAATAGATGCCCTCAAACGCGCCTCTGCTCAGAGAATTAACTGTGTTATTCCGTATTATGGCTATGCCAGATCAGATAAAAAAGATCAACCACGGGTTCCAATCACAGCAAAACTAGTAGCGGATCTAATTACAACTGCAGGAGCTCATAGGGTGATTACGCTGGATTTACATGCAGATCAGATTCAGGGTTTTTTTGACATTCCTGTGGATCATCTTTATTCAATCCCCCTGTTTGCAAGATATTTTAGGAGCATTATGGATCTGAAAGACGTTGTTGTTGTATCTCCAGATTCAGGGGGAGCAAATCGGGCACGAAGCTTGGCAAAAAGGCTTGATTGCGGTCTCGCCATTGGAGATAAACGCCGGATTTCAAACAATGATCAAGCGATTTTGTTTAATATAATCGGTGATGTAAAGGGGAAAACGACGATCTTGTTTGATGATATCATCGATACTGGGAGGAGCTTGGTAAAAATTGCGCATGCGTTGATCAATCAAGGTTCCAGGAGGATATTTGCAGCTTGTGTTCACGGAGTCCTATCGGGAGAGGCCGTCTCAGTTATTGAAGAGTCCCCAATAGAACAATTGTTTATTACCAATTCAATCCCATTAAGCGATGCAAAGAGATCCTCGAAGATAATTCAGCTATCAATCGCAGAGATGCTTGCAATCGCCATCAAGAAAATACACATCGAAGAATCAATTAGTATTTTATTTAGATAGTAAATGGAGGATTAAATGAAACTCGACCTCAATGCTGAAAAGAGAAACACCTATAAGAACTCAGAACTGAGTATCTTACGCAAAAAGGGATACATTCCGGCAGTGCTTTATGGACCCGGAATGGAGGCAGTACCCATATCGATCATAAAAGCAAAATTCGTTGAAGCATACAAGCAAGCTTATCAGGAAGTGACATTCTATGATCTTCACATTGGAACCAGGAAGTACCATACAATCTTAAAGGATTTCCAGGTACATCCAGTCAATCGGGAATTCCTACACCTTGATTTCGTAGTTGTACCAAGAAAATCCCATATTGAGATTGATATTCCGATCCATTTCATCGGAGAAGCTGTCGGTGTTAAAGTTGGTGGGGTGTTAGATGTGATCCAGAGATCGGTTAAAGTGATAGCCTTAGCGGAAAAAATCCCTGAGGATATTAAAGTCGATATCAATCACTTAGGAGTGGGGGATTCGGTTCATGTGCGCGATCTTCCGGAAGGAAACTGGCAATATAAGGACATGCCGGACAACACGATAGTAGTAATCCATGCCCGAAAAGGCGAAAACGTTGCCCATACAACCGGGAGCGTTGTCAATACTAACCCAGAAATATGAACAAACCCAAGATGAGGCTCGTAATCGGCCTGGGAAACCATGGTGATGACTTCCGTTTCACCAGACACAATATTGGTTACATGTGTGTCGACCGGTACGCGTGGCTTCATAAGCTCAAGTTTAAGAAAACACGTTTTTTTGACTATGCTGTTAACAAGGGTTTATGTCTGATCAAACCCAAGACATTTATGAATCGCTCTGGTAATATCTTCCCGGACCTTGAGCAAAGGTGGCAAATCGAGGATGTCCTGGCAATCCACGACGATATCGAGATTGCGAAAAATGAGATTAGAATAAGGTCGAGCGGTGGCGATGGTGGCCATAATGGTGTCAAATCGCTTCTTGATAGAGTTGGGAAAACCAAACTAAGGCGAATCAGAATAGGTATTGGCAAAAGGATGAATGTCAAATATAAGGACTTTGTCCTTGAGCAGTTAAGCTTGGACGAGTTAAACGAGCTTGCCTCGGTTTATGATGTTGTTGCCGAATTTATCGAAATCTATGCGATACAAGGGTATAGCAAGTTGTTGGATTATTTTAGTCAGTGGAAAAAAGCCTATTCCGGGGTGCAAATACTCGGAATCGTTAGTCCAGAGGAGGAATATAGTGACTAAAGAATATGAAATGATGGTGATTGTCTCACCTCGACTGAATCAAGAAGATGCGTATGGTCTTAACCAGAAATTACTGTCTATCGTTACCGATAATAGTGGTGAGATCGTCAAAGTGGATGATTGGGGGAAACGTATCCTGGCCTATCCGATCAACAAGGTGAAAGAAGGATATTACTATGTCGATTATTTCACATTGGAGTCGACAACCGTAAAGCTGGTCAAGAAACAGATGAATCTCAATGAGAGTATTATCCGCTATATGATCATCAATCTCAGTGACAAGAGGAGGAAAAATGGCTGATTTACGGCTTCCAAACATCAACAAGATAATGTTATGCGGTAGGATCACACAAGATATTGAACTTCGCTATACTCCCAAGGGAACTCCGGTTGTGAGGTTTACCCTCGCTTTTGACAGATCATTCAAAGACGACACCGGAACTTGGCAGAAAGTTGCCAATTTCATTGAAGTTGTTGCCTGGTCCAAGTGGGCAGAATCATTAAGTAATCAAGCCCACAAAGGCAGTCCGCTCATTGTGGAAGGTCGTTTAGAGACCCGTACTTATGTTGATTCCAACAACGTAAACCGAAAGGTTGTTGAGATCATTGCAGAGTACATTAGTTTTCTCGAGTTTAAACCAAGAGCTGAGGGAGATACACCCGGTTCCAATGATGAAGTTCCTTTACCCAATGAAGAGATTCCCCAAGCGCAGGTGACCAACGATGATGTACCATTCTAAATCCAGAGAACCCCGTCCCGCCAATCCCGATCGCCGCAAGAAGTTTACCCGAAAAAAATTCTGTCGCTTCTGTGCCAATAAAGAACTGATTATTGATTACAAGAACATTGATAACCTCAAGCAATTTGTCTCTGATGTTGGAAAGATAGAAGCCGCCAGATTAACGGGAACATGCGCCAAACACCAACGGCGCCTATCCAATGAGATCAAGCGCGCCCGACAAATGGCGTTGATTCCATACGTCATAGAATAGCAATGGTTTTTATCCCGCTCCTGATCGGTGTTAGCTCTCTGGTGTCAACACCGGTTGCTCTCGTTGCACTTTTGTATTACTGCGGCAAGCGGGCTGAGCTTTTCCACCGATCATCCTTGGCTATGATAGGTTCATTTATGATCCCCCCGGTTCTTTTACTGCTAATGCAGAGAGATCCATTGGGGATTATAATTGCCAGTGATAGCGTCCTGGGAGTGGGTTTGATTACTTTGGTCTTCAGAGATCGATTTAAGAATGAAAATGTTTCCAACGAATTTGGAATCGCTGCTCTATTGACTGTATTGTATGGACTGCTCAGATTCTATTTATTCAATGAGTTACATGTCCAGTTGTTCAATGAGACATTACAAACCATACAGAAAGATATGCCGATGCTTGCCAACGCCATCAGTCCGGAAAGTGTATCGATCCTGAAAAACCTACTGCCTTCGGGATGGATTGTATTCCAATTGATCGCACTGTTCATCGGCTTTATCCTGATGCGTAGAAACCTGGGGTTTCAATTCAATCTCAGAAGATTTCGTTTGCCTGTGTTTCTATCCTATCTTCTGATTGCGGTGATACCCATGTATTTCGTTAAACAGGCATGGTTTCCATTCGTTAATTGTCTTATTGGACTTAGCTTCATCTATCTGTTTCAAGGATTGGGGGTGATGATATCCAAACTGATGCAATACATAACCAATCCTGTTATATTTATTGTTCTAATCGTGTTTATTGTAATCAACGCACTGTCATACATCGTGCTGATCGTTCTGGGTTTAGCTGATCAATGGCTGGATTTCAGACAAATTGAAACCAATGGAGGTACCCATCAATGAAAATCATACTAATCGAAAATATTGACAAAGTTGGCAAGAAAGGCGAAACCGTGGCTGTAAAACGGGGATATGCGAGGAACTACCTTCTACCCCGCAATTTGGCCATAATTGCCACGCCCAAAAATCTAATGAAACTGCAAACTCTGAAGACCGATTGGGCAGCTCAGGAAGCGCGTAAACTGAATGAATTGAAAACTCTCGCTGACCAGCTCGGAGAAATCCACTTGACATTTATTCGCAAGACAGATGAGAATGACCACATGTTTGGTTCCGTTTCGGAAAGCGATATTGTCATTGCTCTCAAAGAACGGAATATCGAGATACAGCGCTCCATGGTTCAGATGGAAAGACACATCAAAGAACTTGGAGAGAGTCATGTATCGATCAAGCTCCATAAGGATATCTGCACGGAGTTACCGATCATAATCGTAAAAGAAGCTGAATAGATGGGGAGGTACCCATGTCAGATAAATGGTACTACGCCAGGAAACTCATTGCGATTTTAATTTTTATCGCAGCTCTGTCAATGATGGGGATAGCCACAGGCAAAGCATGGATGATACTTGCTTATGCCGGCTTCTTCGTTGCTGTCGTTGCCGGTGTTATATTTATTGAACACTCAAAGCAACGTCATTTTGAAATAGTTCCATCTGATAATGTGATCCTGAGGCGGATGTTTGGCGGGATAATGCTAATTCTGGCTTTGGGCTTACCGATATTGATGACTACCAGGATGAATCTGTTCACTCTGCCACAGGTGTCAATGTGGATTTTGCTTCTGGCGAGTTTGGGAGTAACTTTGGTGTTTATCGGAGCTATGGCGGCGGCAGTGTATTTAATCAACTTTGTCAAAGATGAACTGATCTATAAGATCATCGGATATGCGCTGATAGTGATCGCGTCTGCCTTGCCCGGTCTTGTTATCTCCTTTTTCGATCGCACCACAACTGGGATCGGCTCGGTCTATTATATTCTACTGGTTGTGGTCATCCTGTCTTATAGCGGGATAAACCTGTTCATCAAACAAGAATAACGTTAGGACAGACCACGTCGTAGTTTAAATTGCCGGGGTCAGTCTTTCATTCTTATGGCTTGGCAAGCGCTCGGAAGACTCACTGATTTCCTTCTGGAGAGAATAGCGGGTGAGAAATTTGCTGACTTTCTTGCCATACTCAGAAGTTGGCGCGTTATCGTCGGCGATTTGCTGGCAGAGCGTTCCTGTCCCGTTAAATACGAGAATAACGTCCTATTTGTTGGTGTAAAGAACAACACCTGGATGCAGGAACTTATCCTCACCAAGCAGCGCATCATTGATGCTTACCGGCAAAAACTCAAAATCAATATCAGGGATATCATATTCCTGATCAGGCAATGAGGACAGATATGAAACGCATCCTGATCGCTCCCTCGATCCTCTCCGCAGACTTCAGTGCTCTGGGAAATGAGATCTCCAGACTGGAATCAGCCGGGGCGGATATCCTGCATCTGGATATCATGGATGGACACTACGTGCCCAATCTTAGCTTCGGGCAACCGATGATCAAAGCGGTCAGAGGGATCTCCGGACTCCCTCTTGATGCCCATTTGATGGTGACCAATCCAGCTGATTATATTACCGATCTTGCCGAGATCGGAGTCCAATGGATATCATTTCATCCCGAGACGGATTTTCACGTCCACCGGCTTGTTCATACGATCAAGCAATATGGCATCAAAGCCGGACTGGTGCTCAATCCCGCGACCCCGATCAATGTGATCAAGCCCATCCTGTCCGATCTGGATTATGTCCTGCTGATGAGCGTCAATCCCGGCTTCTCCGGGCAGAGTTTTATCCCATCCACCATCGCCAAGATCAGGGAATTACGCGGCATCATCGACCAAAATGGCTATCAGGCATTGATCCAGATCGATGGCGGGATCACCGATCAGAACGCAGCGGACGTGATCAATGCCGGGGTCGATATCATCGTATCCGCATCCTACATTTTCAATAGTGCCGATTATGGCGTTGCTATCAAAGGACTGAGACATGTTTAGTTCCCTATCCGAAAAACTGGACAAAGTATTCCGCAACCTGACCGGCAGGGGCTATCTGACCGAGCAGAACATCAAGGACAGCATGCGCGAGATCCGTCTTGCCCTGCTGGAAGCCGATGTCAATTTCAAGATCGTCAAGAATTTCGTCGTTGAAGTGGAAAAGCGTGCTCTGGGTCAGGACGTGCTCAAATCACTCACTCCCGGACAACAGGTCGTCAAGATCGTCCATGAGGAACTGATCTCCCTGATGGACACTGAGGGCTTTGAGCTCAAGACCTACAACAACAAGCTCACCCGGATCATGCTCGTCGGCTTGCAGGGTTCCGGTAAGACCACCGCCTGTGCCAAACTGGCGTCTTATTACCGCAAGAAAAACATCAAGCCGATGATGGTCGCCTGTGACGTCTATCGTCCCGCCGCCATTGAACAGCTCAAGATCCTGGGCAAGCAGATCGATATCCCCGTGATCTCGGAAGATACCAAAGACGTTATCCGCATTGCCGATTCGGCGATCAAACAGGCTGATCGCGACCTGATCAACCTCCTGATCTTCGATACCGCCGGTCGTCTGCATATTGATACTGACATGATGAATGAAGTGCAGCGGCTCAAGCAATTCATCAAGCCCGATTATATCCTGTTCGTCGCCGATGCCATGACCGGACAGGATGCTGTGAACGTAGCCAAGGAATTTCATGACAAACTCCAGTTTGACGGCGTGATCCTCACCAAGCTCGATGGTGATGCCCGCGGCGGAGCAGCGCTCTCCATCAAGGCAGTGACCGATAAACCGGTTGCCTTCGTCGGCATCGGCGAAAAGATCAGTGACCTCGAGGTCTTTTATCCCGACCGCATGGCATCCCGCATCCTGGGTATGGGCGATGTTCTCACCCTGATCGAAAAAGCCGAGCAGGCATGGGATGAAAAAGAGCAGGAAAAGGTCGCCAAAAAGATGCTCAAAAACCAGTTCACGCTGGACGACTTCATGCACCAATTGCAGAGTATCAAGAAGATGGGCTCCCTGGAATCCATCATTCGCATGATCCCCGGTCTTGGTGCCAAACTCCCCAAAGAT
>VGPI01000052.1 GCA_016875595.1 Candidatus Cloacimonadota bacterium | reverse complement strand
GGCTGGAGAAGGTAAGACGACCACTTCGATCGGACTGGCACAGGCATTGAACCGGATCGGCAAAAAGGCGACGGCGGCGATCCGCGAACCATCGCTCGGACCGGTCTTTGGTGTTAAGGGTGGTGCTGCCGGTGGTGGCTGGTCGCAAGTGCTTCCTATGGAAGATATTAACCTGCATTTTACCGGCGACTTTCATGCCGTGACCGCTGCCAATAATACCATCGCCGCACTGCTCGACAATCATATCTACTATGACAATGACCTGAAGATCGATCCGCGCCGCGTGACCTGGAAAAGAGTTCTCGACGTCAACGACCGGATGCTGCGCAAGATCGTGATCGGTCTGGGCGGCAGTAAGCAGGGCTTTCCGCGCGAGGACGGATTTGACATCACTCCCGCTTCGGAGATTATGGCTATCCTCTGCCTTTCCAACAACATGGACGAGCTCAAAGAACGGATCGGAAAGATCACGGTCGGCTTCACTTATGACGGTGAACCGGTGACGGTTCAGCAATTGGGTTTCGCCGGTGCGATCGCTGCGCTGCTCAAAGATGCACTGAAACCGAATCTGGTGCAAACGCTGGAGAATACTCCCGCCTTCGTGCATGGGGGACCATTTGCCAATATAGCGCAGGGGGCAAATAGCATTCTTGCCACCAAAACGGCGCTGCGTCTGAGCGATTATGTGGTGACAGAAGCGGGATTCGGCTTTGATCTGGGGGCGGAGAAGTTCTTTGATTTGGTCTGTAAATATGGCGAATTCTGCACTAATGCGGTGGTTCTGGTCGCCACGGTACGGGCGCTCAAGATGCATGGCGGTGCCAAACTGAGGGATATTGCTCCGCCCAATCCGGCTGCCGTCGAAGCCGGACTGCCCAATCTTGCCAAACACTTGGAAAACATCCATAAATTCGGCATGAAATCCATCGTTGCCATCAACCGCTTTGGCACCGATACGGGAGAAGAACTCCGGATCGTGACGGACTTTGTTCATGCCAATGGCTTTGAATCGTGTGTGGTCGATTTCTTTGGCAAAGGCGGGGAAGGCGGGATAGAACTGGCGGAAAAGGTCGTGAATATGGTGGATACGGATGTGTGCCAATTCCGCACTCTGTATAAGTGGGAAAGCCCGGTCGAGGAGAAGATTGAAATTATCGCTTCGCAGATCTATGGTGCGCAGAAGGTGGACTATACCGCCACTGCCAAGGCAGACCTGAAAAAGATCAATAAATATGGCTTTGACAAGCTGCCGATCTGTATCGCCAAGACGCAGAAATCACTCTCCGACAATCCGGAATTGCTGGGCAGACCCAAGGACTTCCTGGTGACGGTGCGAGAGATCCTGATCTCCTCCGGCGCTGGATTCTTAGTGCCGATCACGGGTGAGATCATGCGGATGCCCGGACTGCCCAAGCATCCATCGGCGGAGATCATCGACGTCGAACACGATGGTAATATCAGCGGCTTATTCTAAGGTCTGAAGGGACTTTTTCACCGGTGCTGTTCATCATTCTCAGCATTTTGTGCTCGGTGATGAGCGCCAATCTGTTGATGTACTACAAAAGCAGGCGGGAGGTGGCGATCTTGCCGGTGTTTCTGGGCAATTACTTTGCGGCGTCGCTGTTCAGTTATGCCGTGCTGGATCCGTCAAACACGGTGGTGAGAGGTATTGATCTCGGTTTTGGAGTGCTGACGGGCATGCTATTTCTGCTCAATTTCATTGTCTATCAGCGCAATATCATTGCCAACGGGCTGTCCATCAGCGTAGGTGTGATGCGAATCGCAGTGGTGGTACCGCTACTACTTTCGGTGCTGGTATTTGACGAAAAGATCAGCGGACTGAACCTGATCGGGATCGTCCTGGCGCTGAGTGTCTTTAGCTTTCGCAGCGACCGGCGGGAATTGCGCAATATCCTGCTGATCCTTCTGCTGTTTATGGTGTCGGGTTTGACGGATTCCACGTTGAAGTTGTTTGATGAACTGGGTGGCGGAGGCAGTGAACTCTTTGTTTACTTGGTATTTACATCGGCATTTATGATCACCTTGCTGGGGATCGTGATCGGCAGGATTCGGGTGGAGCTGAGGAGTATTGGGTTCGGACTTGTCCTCGGAATTCCGAACCGCTTCTCCACGGTATTTTTCCTGATGGGACTGGAAAGAACTCCGGCGGCGGTCGCTTATCCAGCCACTGCTGCCGGTATCATGCTGATGAGTATCCTCAGCGACGTGCTGATCTGGAAGCGACTGTTCTCGCTACGAGAGGGTATCATGTTCGCCGTGCTGGCGATCAGTGTTGTCCTGGTCAATCTATAGGGGGATAATCCTTTACGATCCTGGTGTACATTGAGCCGCCGCTGGCGGAGCCAAAATAACCGAGAGCATTGCGGATGCCGCCATGGAAATAACCCTCCGGCGAGTATTTGTAGCGGAAATAATTATCGTCGCAGGAAAACAGTGAGACGCGGTATCTGCCAAAGAAGATGAATCCCATACGGTAGTCCTTGATCATCATAAAGTTACCTGCCGGTTGCTGATGCGGGATCGAGGTGTATTTGCCAAAAAACTGGATGCGGCGGATACCCTCTCTGGCTGAATAGTAAGCATTGACCATGGTCGTATCCGGATTGGTCTGGCCAAAGACCGGAGTGGTGAATTCCAGAGCGGTGGAAAACTCTTCCAGACAATACATCTCAGCATAGAGATTGAGGGCGCCGATGTAGGAACCGGTCTCCAAAGCCAGTGGGTAGCGGGATTCCACGGTGTCATACGTGATCTCGGGATAAGGTTCCTGGTTTTGTATCGTATATCCCTGTCCAGTGACGTTCCAGCCATAAAAATCCGGCGTAAGAGTGACCTGTTTGGGAACGGTTGTTTCCCCCCCAATGAGTTTTTGATGGCCGGGGATGGTCACCTCCAGGCGGTAGGTATGCTCCGGCTGGATGAGGTTTTCGTCGGGGTCGATGTATTTGATCTTGAAATCATGCAGGGCAGGTATTAGCTGGAACTCCGTTCCGGTATCCAGATCGATGATCTTGACCTCGGCATCAGAAACAAAGAGTTCCAGTAATTGAAAGTCCTGGATGGAAGTGCTGCGGGTGACGTAGATTGGCCTCTCCAGCCCGATCGGTTGGCCAGCAATGAGCAGTCCGGTCACAGTATAGGTCTCGCCTTCAAAGCGATCCGGAGAGGTAAAGTCGCGGCATCCGGCAAGGATGATCAGGATTAGCGGGAGGAGGAGAAGATAGATATGGTACTTCATTGTATGCTCCTTACCATTTCACATTGACGCCGACAAAGGGTAGAAAGGGAAATTGGGTGCCGTCATCGTGGTTGAGGGTTAGTTGTCCGGTGTCCAAATCAGGTGAGATATTGTAATCGCGGAAACTTACGTTCTTGCGATTCAAGACGTTGACGATCTCGAAATAG
The DNA here is from genome assembly GCA_016875595.1 of Candidatus Cloacimonadota bacterium. Taxonomy (GTDB): domain Bacteria; phylum Cloacimonadota; class Cloacimonadia; order Cloacimonadales; family Cloacimonadaceae; genus VGPI01. Next base: position 7,881 of record VGPI01000052.1, on the reverse strand, counting down.
GGCTCGATCGAGCCCCAACGGTAGAGAAATTCCAGCTTGGTGCTGAGATCGAGTCGGACATAATCAGGCAGACGCTCCCGGTCGCTGTAACTGTAAATGATCTGGAAATCCTCGCCGTCAAAGTAGATGCGCTCCGGCACTTGATTGGGCTGGCCGGTGGTGTAAGTGAAATTGAGCCCGAACTTAAGGTCGCCACCCATGAGCTGCCTGCCGGTGTTTTCGGTGAAATTGAAATTTTCGATGATATTCACCTGGTGGCTGCGGTCATATTTGGGGTAGAAATAGCGCGGTTCAAGGGTCTCGGGATCGATATTGGTATTCTCTATCCGGCGCTGGGTCTTGCTGATGGTGTAACCGATGAAACCCTCAAAGCCCTTCCAGTCATTACGTAACATAAAGTCGGCGCCATAGGTGAAGCCCTTGCCGGTATTGAAGGTGTCCTTGAGCTGAACGGTAGCATTGTCCCAGGTGAAAGCGGTGGCAGTATTGTATTGTAACAAATTGCGGTAGGTCTTGTAATACACCTCAAAGTCAAAGCCAAAGCTGCGGGAGAGCTCATTCTTGTAACCCACGGTGTAGTGGTCGGAGATGCCCGGGCGTAAGCTGCCATCCATTGGATACCAGATATCGAACGGGGTGCTGACCTCCATGGACATCAGCGTCAGGTACTGGTAATAGCGGCCATAGTTCACATAGACGTTTTCGGCTACATCCAGCTTACGACGCAGCGAGACCCGTGGTTCCAGATTGAGGTAGGAGGCGTGAGGGGAATTGGGCAGATTGACCGACAGAGTCTTGTACCAGGACAGACGAAAGCCCGGCTGGAGTGTCCAGAAGTCGTTGATATCCCATACATCCTGAGCATAGACAGCGGAGAGCAATGATTTGGCATCCACATCCGGCAGGGCATTGGGGTCGTATTGGGTATCGGTGTCCATCTTGAAAATGGTCTGGTTCCACTTGAGCTCGTAACCAAAGTCCAACTGGTGCTCGTTGTTTGGCTTCCAACTCAGCATCCCCTTGGTGGACAGGTCGTCAATACCATTGTGACGGGAGATGGAGTTATTGCCTTCCTCGTTACTGACGCTGAAATTGCTCTCGAAACGGCTGCCGGCGATGATGAAATGGGCGAAGAGCGTGGGATTGAAGAGACGCACCCACTGTGTGGTAAAGGTCTGATTACCCCAATCCAGCTTCAGTTCGGAACCGAAGTCAAAGGTCAGGTCATCTCTGCCAAAATAGGCGCTGGCGCTGAATTTGTTGCGGCTGTCCAAATCCCAGTTCAGCTTGGCATGACCATCATAGAAGTAATAGTCCGGCAGATCGACAAACTGCTTCATCAGTTCCAGGTATGTGCGGCGGAAAGATGCCATATACGATCCATGCTGTCCGCCGATCCGCCAGGGTCCTTCCAAAGTGGCGCTGGTGGAGATGGCACTCAGACGCGCTACTCCCTGATGGTAGTTGCGGTTGCCCTGGCGGTTGGTGACATCCAGGACGGAAGATAACCTGCCTCCATACTTGGCAGGATAGCCACCTTTGATCAATTCCACGCTTTCCACGGCATCGGTGTTGAAGGTACTGAAGACACCACCGAAGTGATTGGGATTATATACATCTATATCGTCCAGCAAGATGAGATTTTGATCCGGGCTTCCGCCTCTTACGTACAGACCGGCACTGAAATCAGAGATCGGTGTCACTCCCGGTAGAGCCAAAACCGATCGGAACACATCCGCTTCGACCACCGCAACTACTTTCTGAATATCCTCCGGATTTTGACGGATAGTGCCGATGCGGATCTGGGGTGGACTGTAGATGTTATCCTCCTCAGGGGCGGCGGTGACCACAATACGCTGAAGCTCCACTCCGGTTTTCTCCAACGCTACATTCAGCGGAAAATCCTCCTCCTGAGCGGCAATACGAAAGGGTATCCTCTGAGTGGAAAAGCCGATCATGGACACTTCCAGAGTGTAAGAACCAGGTCGGCTGATATTGAGGACATAATATCCTTTCTTATTGGTCTGCATACCGACCCGGGTCTCGGTTATCCTTACGTTGACATACTGCAAGGGCTCAGCGCTTTCGGCGCGGGTGATAAAGCCGCTGATCGTCGCTGCCGATAGAATCTGAACAAGCAAGATTAATGCGGCTGTTGTTACAGCAAATCGGATCTTGGTCATCTTCCCCATCCTCTAAATCCGGTCTTTCTTACTGAACTGATAACTGCATCACCAAGATGTAGAACCATCTTGTGATAATCAAGCTGGCTTATCCTGGATAACTCACTGTTTCTATGCTCTTCCGGCAGTTCCACCCTGTGAGGTCCTGAATGTTTGAGGTGGCTGTGCAAATTTAATATGCCCGTACTCCCGGTCCACAACATAACCCCGATCTCCAGGGGATCGGTATCCGATTCCAGGATTCCGCTGCGGATTGCCTCTACGATCGGACGGCAGACCACTTCCCAGACCTGTCTGTTCATGGCAATCAGTTCCAAACAGCCCTCGTTTTTGCTGAAGTCAAAGTCCTCAATGGGATTCATCGAGTTCAGCAGCTTAAAGTGCCCCGGAAACCGATCGTAGAAGTCGAGATATGCCTCGCCGATCGACTTGATTCGTTTCTCCAGATTCCCTGCCCTGGACTGATGCTCCTCGAGAACGGCGATGAACTGCTTCAATACCAGTATGATCGTGACGCTCAGGAGCTCTTCTTTGTTCTTAAAATACAGATATAAGGTCGCCTTGCTGTATTCTGCCTTTGCTGCGATCTCCTCCATGGTTGTATCAGCCAGACCCTTCTTCAGAAAGATCCTCATCGCTGTATTGATGATCGCTGTGCGGCGCTGCTCTCGTTCCCGCTGCTTGCGTTCCTGTATTCCCATCATTACCTCGCTATAACCTTTATGCAAATATAAAACTCATGGTCAGACAATAGTATGACAGTCATCATATTGTCAAGAGATTCGTTATATGGTGACAATTAAATGATTGTTAATATATGAAATGTATCATCCTTGGGAACTGCTAAACTGCGATCTCGAGATAAACCGGACAGTGGTCGCTACCCATGATATCTTGTCTGATGCCGGCTGATATAACTTTGTCGGAGTATTCGCTATTGACGAAGAAGTAATCGATGCGCCAGCCGATATTGCGGGGACGGGCTCCGGTGCGATAGCTCCACCAGGAGTATTCATCGGGGGATTGATTGAACCGGCGGAAGGTATCCACCCAGCCATATTCCACGATCTTATCTAACCATGCCCGTTCGATCGGCAGGAAACCGGAGTACTTCTCATTTTCTTTGGGAGTAGCGAGGTCGATCGGCTTATGAGCGGTATTGTAGTCACCGGTGACAATCACCATCTTTCCGCTTTGCCTGCTTTGTTCCATCTCAATCAGACATTGCTCATAAAAGCGGAGTTTATAATCCAGCCGCTCACCGCTCATCTGCCCATTGGGGAAGTAGATATTGTAAAGGATGAACCCAGGATACTCGGCAATGATGATCCTGCCTTCATGATCAAACTCGGGAACACCAAAGTCATAGCGTATTGAGATGGGGCTGATCCCCGAGAATAAAGCTGTGCCGGAATAACCCTTCCTTTCCGCATGTGACCAATATACGTCATAATCCGAAAGTGCAGACAATTCCTCCGGGATCTGATGTTCTTGGAGTTTGGTCTCTTGCAGTCCCAGGATATCCGGCTTTTCCCGCTCGATCACGCGGATGAAATCCTTGTTCAATACAGCCCGAAGCCCATTGACGTTCCACGACCACAACAGCAATTTCATATCTAACCTCTATTGATTCAGATACAGTATTTTCCGAGTCAGAGACCGGTCTTTTCCAGAGAGACGCAGCAGATAGATCCCTTGCGCTATTCGCTTGCGCTGGTCATCTCTGCCGTCCCATTGGATTATCTCCCTGCCCTTGGTGGGATCAATCGCGAACTCCGTAACCAACTGCCCCCGTAGATTATAGACCGCAATTTCAGCGTATTCGCCAACACCTTTCTCGATCACTAATCGGATGGATCCGGCAAAGGGATTGGGATAGCAGCTCAAATTGAAGACAGCCGGCGGAGCATCATCCGGAGCTACCGGCAGAGCCGGATTGAGCGAGACCAGGATATTGCGCAGAGCGGGATAGACCCCATCCGCCTGCATAAAGTAGAGCGGAAAACCAAACAGAACCAGTGAACCACCATTATCATAATCGCTCCGGAAGGCAGCGCTTTGTCCACTACCGTTGCTTCCATCCGTCATAACCGCTTGATAAAGAGAATATTGCGCTCCGGTAAAGGTATGCACCATCGGCAACCGTCCACTCCAGGCAGCCGCCAGTTTTGCCGGATCGGGATAGAGGTCGGGCAGTAGATCAGAACTAGCGCTGATCAGGTTTGCTCCGTTGTCAAAAAGGATACTAATTCCCGGAGTAAAGCGTTGTCGGAAAGCATTATCCAGTTCACCAGCCGTCTTCCATCCGGAGATGAGCATTTTACCGCCACCCATCAGATATCCACCCCAAAGGTTAAGAGCATCGCTGATGTACTGATTGGTGAAATCATCGTCATGATACAGGATCACTTTATATCGCCCCAGTTGCGTCAGTGCCGGCAGACCTTGAGTAGCAAGATTCCATTCATCAAAACCATAACCAGCCAGGGCGTCCCGGTAAAAGTCATCCACCATCTGATCGGTCGGGCTGATGGCATTGCCGTTTCCGTCCCGGGTTTCGTCCACCACCAAGAGATTATGCGTAAAAGTAAATGCCTGTGGCGTGGCGGAAAGCGCTACCGATCTTTGCGTGGCAAAGCCCGCATCGTCCACCCCCGCGATGGCATAATCATAAGTCGTTCCATTGGTTACGGTTTCATCGAGCCACCCGTCACCTGCGGTAAAGGCGATCTGTGTCCAAGCACCCGTGCCGGCAGGACGACGATAGACCCGATAGCCGGTGATGTTGCCCAGCGCGGTCAACGGATCCCAAGACAGAAGCACCGCACCGTTGGTGGGCATACAGTGTGCCAGAACGGGAACAGTACTTTGCTTCTGACGCAGGAGCACCCAATTATTCGGATCAGCCACCACCGTCTCATTACCGGTAACCTGAGCCAGGTCAATGATATTAGCATGACCTTGAGGACTGGCGATCAACAACAGTGAATCACTTCCGGAAGCATGATTTAGCCGGATCGGAAAGTCGATCGTAAAGGGTGTAGCCGTATTCGACAGCGTCTTGCCGATCACCTTCACCTGAGGTGGATCCGGTTTGCTCATCACCATATATCGCAATTCCGGTATCCCGGCGCAGTAGATCCACTGATAGAAGAACTGATTCAGATCCTGTCCGCTCAGTTGTTCCGCGATCGCCTGAAACTCTGCTGTAATGGAGTTATGATTATGATAGGTAGTGTAATAGGTCTGCAGAATGTCAAAGAAGATAGCATCGCCCACCTTCAGGCGGAGCATGTGCAGAACCGATGCGGCCTTTTCGTAGGACGGAGGAGTGAAGTAATTGTAAAATGAGGGATTATAGATGATGCGCGGACCATTTGCCGCCTCCCAGTTCAGATAATACTGATGATAACTGGAAAGGACATAAGCTACCGCTGTCTGCCAGCCCCAGCGTTTATCGACCCAGAGATGTTCCGAGTAGGTGGCAAAGCCCTCGGAAAGCCAGACATCCTTGAAGGTGAGAAAGGAAACGCTATCCCCATACCATTGGTGCGCAAGTTCATGGGCGATAACCAGTTCACCTGCCCCGTTGCCCGGGATCAATTGGAAGCCCAGTGAGGTCATGGTCTGATGTTCCATCGCCGCATAGGTGCTCATATTAACGATGGCATGTCCATATTTTTCAAAGGGATAGTCGCCAAAGAGACCGCTAAAGTAATCGACCATCGCCGGCACCTGGATAAAGTCGTTCACGGCATTACTATATTGATGTTGATAGACGAAACTTTGGATCGGGATATCGCCGGCGTTCTGATTGATCTCCACATACGCAGCGGCATGCAGACAAACCAGATAGGTGGTCATCGGATTACTACCGAGCCAATGCGTGGTGTGAGTACCGTTGCCATTATCGACAATGCCGGTGCGAATCCCATTAGCAGCCACTTTCCAGTCCGAGCGCATCGTGATATGCAGATCGACGATCGCCTTGTCCCAAGGATAATCATAACAGGGCCACCACTGCCTGCCGGCATCGGGATCGGAGATCGTAAACACGTAACTCGCACTAAAATACATCCCGATGGAATAGAGATTGGCGCTGAGTTGCGGAGAGCCATGATAGAAGACCTGCGTTGTAAATTGCTGTCCAGCTGCAATATTGAGCGGGATGTTGATAATGCCGTTCTGATGCGTAAATGCCATTGGCTGGTTATTTACCCGCACCTCGGAGACGGTCAATGCGATCAGATTATACTGGATGGCGCTCAAACTCTCTTCGGCAAGAACGGTGGCTTTAACGTTACCACTGACAGTACGCGCCACATCATCGATCGTGAGCGTGATCTCATATTTGGTTATGTCAAAACCCGTGACGGAGTCCGCCTTGCTTTGCGTCCAGCGCCACCAGCTCTCGGCTTTGAGTTCCTGTTGCGACCAGTTGTCTTTCCGGCTCTTGAGCATGGTATTGGGATCGGCCCATGCCGCCAAGCTCAGCACCGCACTCAGAATCACTATCAGAATCACCAGCTTCCCGGAGTTTGTCATGATCCACTCCTCATTTTAGTTATCTGCTTTTATTTCACATGCAAAATCAAGACCATTTTCCTTTTCGAGGGGGGTGAGAACGCAACTGATCACACTCCCTGAACCGTTAGAATACGAACAGTTACATTGCTCGGGCGGATGCGACGGATCAGGGATGCAATTATGGAGGCGTTTTGTCACAAATGAATTGACAAAATCCATGGATTCAGGAGCATGATAAAAAACACTCTTTACCAAGGAGGATAAATGCCCAAGAAAGACGAAAAAGACCGTTTGCACCTGAGCCGGATCAATTATATCCTGTTGGCAGTTGCCACACTGATGATTACCACCGGTTACATCATCATGTCCGTCAATGATATAACGCTATCACCGCTCCTTTTGACCGTTGCCTATATCGTGGTCATTCCATTGGCGCTGCTGATCCGCCGGAAAGAAGATTGATGCCCGTCCTTTCCGAAGAGACCATTGCCAAGCTGAAGAAACTGCAGTTCTCCGCGCATCAGATCGTGGAGGGCTTCCTGATCGGCTTGCATCAGTCACCCTATCACGGTTTCAGCGTGGAATTCAGTGACCACCGGCAGTATAATCCCGGCGAATCGCTCAAGGACATCGACTGGAAGATCGTCGCCAAGACCGAGCGTTATTACGTCAAACGCTACGAGGAGGAGACGAACCTCCGCTGCTACATCATCCTTGACCATTCCGGCTCTATGTTTTATCAGTCCGGAAAACGCACCAAGATCGATTATGCCGTGGAACTCGCCGCTGCCCTTGCCTGGTTGATGATGAGTCAAAAGGATGCCGTCGGACTGATCACTTTCAACGATGCCATCACCAATATGCTGTTACCCAAGGCGTTCCGTTCCTATCTGCCCCAGATCTTTCGCGTTCTTTTAGAAGTACAACCCAACCAGCAGACCGCCATCCAGCCCGTCTTGCACAAGATCGCAGAGTCACTCCGCAAACGGAGCTTGGTCATCCTCATCTCAGATCTCCTCGATGAGCCGGAAAAGATCCTCTCCGGACTCAAACACTTCCGCAACCGCCATCACGAGGTCCTCGTCTTTCACATTCAGGACTTGCAGGAAGAGGAGTTTAAGTTCAAACACGAGAGCATCTTCGTCGATGCTGAGACGGGGGAGAGCATCCG
>VGPI01000051.1 GCA_016875595.1 Candidatus Cloacimonadota bacterium | reverse complement strand
TCAATCGAATGGCACCCGGTTACTTTTCAGGATCAATCGTGGATAAGGAGATGTTATGCGCAGGATAGTCAGTGTTGTGCTGCTGATGATGGTGTTGGGCAGTTTATCGTCAATTGTGGTCGAGACCGCTTCGCTGCAAAACTTCCTTCTTTGGCGAGAACCAAACTGCGCCTATGATTATTGGATCTCACATGTATCAGAAGGCATCGTTATCCCGAATTACAATCTGTATGCGCCATGGGACAGGCAAACAAACGGCTTTGGCAATTTTACCATCCCGACGAATACCCAACTGACCAACTGGCAAGACGTGATCGATGCCTTTATGGCTCAGCAATGGCAGATGGCGCAGGATCTGCTTGTATCCTACAATCTGCCCTTTCAGGTCGTCCAGTTCAACGATACGGACAGCGGCAGAACTCTTTATATGATCCGGGAAGAGGTGAATTGGAGTCATTTTGACGATAATGGCACAATGGATGATTATGATGACGAGATCGGCGCCTTTGACTTCGGCTGGGGGATTTTCATTTACAATCCTGAAGGAACGCGACCGATAATCGTGACTGTCCCGCATCCCAATGATGATTTCCCGACCCCTTCCATGGGCTACCATGGCTTCCAGACCTGGAATGCCAAGTTCTTGTTGATCAATGGCGCCGGCCGGGAAGTGAGATGGACAAACGTAGAGCCCTACACCAATGGTAAGTCCATCAGTGATCCCACCCGCAATGCCTATCATCCCTTCAATACATTCTATAAAAAGGGCTGCGACCTGATCCGGGACGAATTCCAGACCCGTGAGCTGTCTGTTCAGGTTCATTCCTACGACTGGAATCGTCACGAAGGACATGCCAATATCCAAATTTCTGCCGGAAACAACAACCTTTGTCCCAATCTGCCGATCCGCGACCTTTCCTATCTCAAGCATGATCTGATCAATAAGGGCAATCATGTGATGATCCCCGCCAACACCTACGGGATTCATTCCAACGTCTATCTGAATGACTATTACGCCGTGTATTACAATATCCACGACTTTATCTTTTCCGACGGCGAGAATAGTTATCCGGTGAATAATCAGATCAGTTTACCCGGTTACTCTCAAAGCCAGCAGATGATCTATACTCAGCAGGGGCTAACGGATTATGACGTGTTTGAGCCATTTTTCCATATTGAGTTGGATGAATTGCCCAACGCCTACGCCCAAACCGAGAATAACCTGAAATGGTTCTACGGCTGGAATGAAGGTGCACGGCTATGGGATCTGGAACACAATTTTACCCGGTTTACCGAGTATTATATGAGGTGGGTGCTCGATCTGGAGGATCTGTTGGATGATCTGTTTACCATGGATGATGGGCTGCCCCCGACTGATCCGACCAATTTGACCGTGGTCAATCAATCATTGAACTACATAACGCTGCGCTGGGAGAGGAGTTCTGCCTATGATTTCCATACTTATGAGATTCTCTATGCTACGACTCCGATCAGCGAAGGTAATTACTCGATCTATTCCCGCAACCAGAGCAACATCCTCGCCTCCCAGGCGATGACCCAAGTGAATGTGACCAATCTCCAAAATGCCCAGACCTATTATTTCCGGATCAGAGCATTGGACAAAAACGGCAGTTATTCCGCTCTGTCCAACGAAGTGATCGGTTATACCGCACCTGCCAATGTAGTCAGTTTTGTCGCGATTGGCAGAGACGGAAGTAATGATCTCTACTGGTCGGTGAGCGGTCAGGTCAATAATGCCGGATTCAAGATCTATCGCAAGACCGATGATACGCCTTGGGCTCTTTCCGATTCTTATGTCTATACTCCATCCCTGATAGCGGGTTCAAACAATTATCAATGGACGGATACGAGCGTTCTCAACAACGAATACTATACCTATCGTCTCAGCATGGTCAGTACCAATGGCGGAGAATTTTATCATAATGTTCCTGCGTCCTGTTCCGCCCGCAGAATTCACACACTATACTACCGCAACTTCACCGGAACGGTAGTGGATTCCGTGGCATTTTCCAACAACCTGTATGCCACGGATGGTCAGGATGCCTATTTTGATCAGACCCGCTCAGGTGCCAGTGGATCCAATTACACCTGGATCGCTTTCTGGCGTTCCGATTGGGGGCAGCAGGGCACCAACCTGTATCGTGAGGTAAAAGGGTTCTTTGATCCTGACACCCAGATCAAGGATTGGACAATTCGCACCCGAAGCGATCTCACCGGACAGACGCTGGTGATTGAAGCGGATGACTCCTTTGATGACCGGGCTGAGAAGTTATATCTCTATGATGGCACCAATTCGGTCTATCATAATCTGTTAGCAGGGGGATATCAATTCACTGTCGTCAATAGTAATGTACGTACCATGACCCTTTTTCATGGTAATATGCAACCCCGGGTAGCGATCGGGGATCGTCCCAACCGGATCTATCAGGGTGGAGAGAACATCAGCTTCACCTGGTCTCCGCAATATTCCTTCCTGATCAACCGGGTCGATCTGTCGATCCAGAGTGATACGGACAGTATATTTGTCGCTGCCAACCTTCAAGGAACCACCAGTATATACACATATCAAACCACTACCAATCTGACCATTCACAATGCCCGGCTGGTGATCGATATAACTGCAGTGGACGGAATTCGATCGAGGGTCTATTCACCCTACCGCTTTGGGATTGTACCATACATGAGCTTTTTTTATAACGATCCCGGGCTCAAGATGCGGGCTAATACCTTGCCTTTATCGACCGTTACTGTCCCGGGTGCTTTTGGTGATGATGCGTCCGGTTATGTGTGGTATCCAGGCGGGATCTATCAACAAATGGATCCCTTTGTGTTTGGCAGGGGATACTGGATCGATCAGCCCAACCCGCATACCTGGACTTCATTGCTACCGATCCAGAAAGAAAGTATTACCTTTGAGATTTTTCCCGGTTGGAATCTTCTCCCCAATCCACACTTATGTGACTATACTGTGGATGGCTTGCGTTTTTTGGTCAACGGTGTTGATTATACCTTCAGTGAAATGCTGCACCAACAGCTGGTATCACCAGCCATCTTTGTCTATCGTGATGGAGAATACCAGCTTTCTTCCACGGTTTATCCTCATGAATCGTTCTTCCTGAAATACTATGGGCAACCGCCTCTGGTAACCGAGATCAATTTTGTGCCCTATGGCGATGGACCAAACGTTCAGCCCCAAACTCCGTTATGGTATTTACCGGTCTCAGCAAGCCAGGAAGGCAGTGATTTGGATTGGCTGGTCATTGGCGCCAATCCCATCAGCACTGATGGTTACGATTTCCGCCTCGATCTGCCTCAGGCACCCCCAAAACCTCTGCCTGGCATACAGTTATATCTAACCCGCTCCGCCCCTGCCGATAGTGTGTTCCCCGAACAAAAACTGCATACCGATCTGGTCGATCGTTTCAACAGCTCAAATCAGATCTCAAAACACTGGCAGTTCGAGCTTGATGTGCCCTTGGCGGAACCAGTCATGTTCAATGCTGTGACGCAGAACGTGCCTGAGTATTACAGCATATACCTGACGATCGGGAATCAGACCTTCAATCTTGGCGCCAATCCCGGGTTCGTGTACAATCCGCCAAACGCTGGCATCCATACCGGACACATTGACGTCTATAATTATCACACCTCCAATGCTGAATTCGTCCAGCCCCAGCTCTCTTCACTCAAGGTACATCCCAATCCTTTCAATCCGGAGACCAATATCTCTTTTATGATCAGTCGGGAAGACCTTGTTGGGCTGGATATCTACAACCTCCGAGGACAGAAAATTAAGACCCTGCATTATGGCTATTTAACGCCCGGAATGCATACCATCCGCTGGACCGGACGCGACCAAAGCCACCGCATTGTAGCCAGCGGCATCTATTTTGCCCGGATCAAATATGCAAATACTACCCTCGTGATCAAGATGATGCTGCTCAAATAGACGAACGTGACTCGATTCGCCAGGTTAGTAAAGCGCTGAGAATCCACGGCTTTGCTTTGATGCGATTGCCATCAGCTGCGGTTCTCTGTTCATTATCGGGCGCTGAGGTGGGTTTAACGTATTGTTTGGAGTTAATGACGCTTCCGAGCTTATGTCTGGAGCAGATACAAGCAGTCAATGCGAAACACATACCGGCGAAAAGACAAGAATATTGACCTCCAGCCATAGTGCAGAATATTATGGAGTTAGTCATAATTGACTATATTGTAGTAAGATAACCTGGATTTGCAGCGGAGGGCAAGAATATTTTTCTTGCTTGATTTGTGGAAGTGAAGATAATGACACCCAATAGTGATGCATCTTAGAAAATTATATTTATCTACATAGTTTCATAGGAGGAATTATGAGAACCCTGCTAATGCTTGCCTTTTGCCTGATAGCGCTATCCGGTGCATTATGGGCACAGGGATTGGAGACCTTCAACAACTTTGATTATACCGGAACGAATTACATTGATGGTGATTTTGTCGGTAATAATGGCATCACATGGTATTATTATCATGTGACCGGCGCTGTGGCTGGTGCTAATGATAATTCAATCGAAGGCAATGGAATGATCCTGAGAAGATCTGCTGTACCCAGCCGGATCGTATCCGGTCCGATCGCCAATGGTATTGCCAATTTCTCCCTACAAATGAGAAAGGCCTACACTTCTGTTGGTGACCGGCAGCTGGCGCTCTTAATCAATGGAACTTGGGTGGCGGATTCACAGACCTTCGGAGGAGCTTCGGGAGCAGATCCGACCGTTCATACATTTACTGTCAACGGCATCAATGTGCAGGGCGAGTTTACCATGGAGATCCGTAATATCCAGGGCGGTGACATCAATCGCCAGGTGACGATCGATAATATCACCTGGACTGCTTATGGTTCAGGAACACCCTATGCAGCGACACCGGTGATCACCCCGGGCGGTGGATATTATGGCGCACCGGTTAATGTATCGATTACCTGTGCCACAACCGGAGCTTCGATCTACTACACGACCAATGGCTCCGATCCTACACAGAGTTCATCGCTCTACTCCACACCAATCCCGATTTCATCGACTTCCACCGTTAAAGCCCGGGCTTATGCTGCGGGACACGAGCCCAGTAGCATCGCCACTGCTAATTACGCGTTTCCGGTTCCAGTAAACAATCTGGGGCAATTGAGAAATCAACCGCAGGACGGAACTACGGTCTATATGGTGACCGGTGAGGTGATTCTGACCTTCAAGCAGACCTTCCGTAACCAGAAATATGTTCAGGATGCACAGGGAGCTATTCTGGTGGATGACCTGGGCGGAGTATGGTCAACGCAATACAATGTCAATGACGGGATCACCGGTATCGTCGGCACGATTGCCCCTTATCGCGATATGCTGCAGTTCACACCGGTTATGAATCCAGGACCCGCATCATCTACCAACAATAACGTGATTGCTCCCAATGTTACAATCCAACAAGTGATCGGCAACTGGGAAAACTATGAGGCACGTTTGATCCGGCTGAATAATGTCCAGTTCGCGAATCCCACCGGTAGTTTTGCCAATGGCCAGGATTATCCGCTCACCGATCCGTCCGGCCAGATCATATTTCGAACCGGCTTCTATGATGCCGATTATATTGGGACATCATTGCCGACCAGTGCTTTTGGTGTAAAAGTGATCTGCATCCAATTCTATGAGACATATCAGGTGACCGCGCGCTATCTCAGCGATTTTGGCGGAGTTCCGGTGGAAGACGTTCCGGGAGTGGTAGCCCAGACTGAATTGCTCGATAATTACCCCAATCCCTTCAATCCATCCACTACCATCGCTTTCCGTACCGACCAACCGGGACCAGTTCAGATCGGTATTTACAACCAAAAGGGTCAGTTGGTAAAATCATTCAATATTGAGACCAACAGAGCCGGCGAAAGCAGCGTTGTCTGGAACGGTGACGACGACAACGGTATCACTGTAAGTAGCGGAATCTATTTCTACCGCATGAAATCGGGAACTTATTCCAATACCAAGAAAATGATCCTGATGAAGTAATGACAGGTTGCTTTGGCGCATCAGTCATTACCTTGTAAGTAGTATCCGATAGATTTGAACGCAGGCAGTATACCCGCTTTGAAACCAGCGGTGAGGCGTCATCGTCTGGCGGGCATATTGCCTGCGTCATATTTGATCTCATGGTTGTGATGAGCTGGGTCATGTTTGCTCAAGTCTGGGTAGGTACTGCCGTTACGTCTTTCGGTACCTGTAATCGTGGGTGATCATGATATGAGATGTGTTCATTGCTTAGGACATGTGTATGACAGTCCAGATGAAAGAAATTAACCTCAAAAAGAACATCCTGGTGAGTGGATCATTCCGCTTGATAGTGATGTTTATCTCGTTTTTTGTCAGTTGGATATCTGCCAGGTATCTGGGAGTGGAACTCAAGGGCAAGTACAGTTATCTCCTTACTATTAGTGGATTTATCTGGCTGATATTGGATCTGGGTGTATATCGTAGCTATCCATATTTTGTCCGAAAATACCCACTGCGTTTACAGCAGCTCTTTTCCTTGTCTGCCTTTTCATACGTGGTAGAAACACTGTTTCTTGTCATTCTAGGGTTGTTACTGATCAAGCCCCTGTCCACCTTGATCGGATTTCAGTTTAGTGCTCCGTATATGTTTTTGTGGGTCTTGACCATCACTTTCACCAAATTTAACATGCAGCTTTCAGGGCTTTACCTTGGCATGGACAAGGTATTCGATCATTCCATGTCCAATTTTGGTAGCACGTTACTTTTCCTATTGCTGCTGCTGACCGGTCTGATCGTTTTCAACTGGCCGGATAGATTGGTCTGGGTCATGAGTGTTATGCTGTGTTCAAATCTGTTTTCTCTCATTTATTATCTGAGGCGAACTCAGTGGAACGTGCGTTTCCTTTTTCCGGACAAGGATTTCTTAAAACTGGTCTATACTTATGGATTCCGGGTGTTCTTATCGTCGCTGTTCATTCTGTTTTTAATGCGGTTTGACATCATCCTGATCAAGCGGATGCTAAACTTTTCTGAGGTAGGTATTTACTCTGTCGCAGCCAATATCATTGAAGTGTTACAGATTGCCTCCAATGTCGTGGGCGGTTTGCTTCTGGTCAAGCTGTCGGACAGTGATTCCCTGGAGCAAAAGTGGCATATCATGCGGCGCATGGTATTGTTGTTTCTCATTATTCTGGGTGTGGCAAATCTGGCTTTTGTGCTGGTGGGGAGATTTATCCTTGCCGCTTTTTATGGCATTGCGTTTGTCCCTGTTTACGAAGTTTATCTGTGGTTGATCCCTGCCAGTTTTTTCCTCAGTTTCGGCTCCTTATTCAATAACTATCTGAATAGCAAGGGATTCCCGATCATCAGCATCATCCTTCCGGCTATCGCGCTTCTGGCTAATATCATTATGAACCTGATCTTTATCCCGATCTGGGGTATCAATGGCGCTGCTATGGCCACCAGTGTTGCCTATGCCTGGTGGTTCCTGAGTATAATCATCTACGAACATCGCAGTTCAGGCGGAAAGATGCTGGGTTATTTGGTATTCAAGAAAGCTGATCTGTTGGAACTGCGGGATTATGCACGGAGCAAGTTTTTGCATCGGAGCTCTAACCAGTGAAGCCAATAAAACGTAAGCTACTGATAATAAGCGATATGTATCCAAGCCAGCAGAATCCTATCAATGGCGTTTTTGTTAAGCAACAGGCACAAATGCTGGGTCATTATTATGAGGTCAGGGTGGTTGCTACCTACTTCCCTGCTCGTCCGTATCATGAGATCGTGAAAGAAGAATTTCCGGTCCATCGGATCAATTTCCCTGTCTCTGACTTTGCTTATCTCTTATCAATGATCAGTTACCGCTGGTATGTACTGCCGCAGTTGAGGAGAATTATCCATTCTTTCCGCCCGGATCTTGTCCACGTTCATGACTGCCGGCACATTCCTGAGTTGTTATGTCTGGCACCTTTGTTACGGAAACTTGGACTCCCTCATTATCTGACTGTTCACAATAATAGAACCCATCCCCATTTTGAACGCAAGAACCTCCCGTTAGGCAGTATTATGGGTACTTTGAAGGCGATGGCAAAAGGGGTGACAACTCAATGCTACGAGCATGCTCTTCGAATTACCTACCGGAATTGGACACATATCTTTACGGTGAATGAACCGCTGAGGCAGATGGTCTCGTGCTGGGCAGGTAAAACTCCCGTTTCCATCATCGGAAATGCCATTGGTGAAGTTGATCCCCTCTCACATCCATCGATTGATCTGGTCAAGCGGTTTCTACAAGCATCCACCTTCAAGGTCATCAGTGCCGGAAATTTGAAACAAACCAAGGGATTTGACTTGTTGTTAAAGGCAATTGCCCGTTTTCCACAGAAGGGGCTGCGTCTGGTTATCATTGGCGATGGAGAATACCGGTCCACACTGGAGAACGAGATTGCCGTTCTTGGTATCGGCGATCAGGTCCTATTGACCGGAAGATTGGAAAACCAGGTCTTCCGTAATCTCCTACCCTTGTTTGATGCCTTTGTTCTACCCAGTTACAGCGAGACCTTTGGTATCGTATATCTGGAGGCTATGGCAGCAGGACTACCGGTAGTGGGAGTGAAAGGACAGGGCATAGACGGCATCATTCAGGACGGCATCCAAGGGCTGCTGGTCAGGCCCCGAAACGTAGAGGATATTGTCGCCAGCATTCAGAGGTTGGTGATTGACCGGGAGTTCGCCGCCTCGATAGCCCAAAGAGGCAAACAACTGGTCAACGATCAGTACCGTCTGGAACAGCTTTGTGATCGATTGAGACAGGTCTATGAAGAACGATAAGCGGATCCTGATGCTGATCAATGAATTTCCTCCGGTTGGAGAAAGCGGGGTTCAGCGTCCTTTGAAGTTCGTCAAGTATCTGGTGAGAGCTGGATGGCACCCCTATGTGGTAACGCCGGCAAGATATCCCAAATCGGTGTTGGACTATTCTCTGTTAAATGAAGTCCCGGCTGAGGTTAGGCTGTTCAAGACAGCGAGCTGGGGTATTCCCGCAAAAGGTGTCAAGGCCATTGCCGATATCCGCTATAGAATGGAGACAAAGTTATATTCAGTGAAAGGGCTACTCTGGAAATTCACCAAGATCATCAATGATCTTCTGTTTCCGCTGGACAAGCAAATCGGTTGGGTACCATTTGCCTTCTGCAAGGCAGTAAAACTGATCAGGACTTACCGCCTGAAGAATGTTTACATCACGGGTTATCCCTTTTCGGCATTCCTGATCGGGATCCTGCTCAAGAGATTGTTTGGCTCGAGGATCTATTGGGTGGCTGATTACCGGGATGCCTGGCAATTTGAGCCCTTGTTTGAAACAAATGTTCTGGCTTTCCGGCAAAGGATCATCTGCCACTGGGACGATAAAATACTTCGATACTGCGATCATGCCGTATTTGTAACGGATTATATCCGTGATCGATACTGCACCAAGCTACCGTGGCTCAAAGCAAAATCCTCGGTCATAGTCAACGGTTACGATGAGGATGATTTTACCAATCTTATGCCCCATAGTCATGTAAAACCCACCCTGGTTTATATGGGTAAGTTTTACAGTTTCAAGGGAAATCCCCTGAGTCTAATGCGCGTGATAAAGGACATTCCAGAGCTCGATCTTCAATTACTGCATCTGGGTACTCTGCCGGATATCGTGGAGCAACAGATCCGGCAGGAATCCTATCCATTCTATCGATTCCTGGGATACAAGCCCCACAAGGAAGCGTTAAGTATCGCTGCCGGAGCGACGGTGAACCTGATCGTGATCAATGACGACAAGGAATCCGAGGGGGTTTATACGGGCAAACTATTCGAGCTGATCCGCCTCCAAAGACCAATCCTGGCTCTGGGTCCTGCCCAAGGGATCATCAAAGACCTGATCGAGTCACACAACCTTGGTCAGTATGCCCATCTATCTGATAGGACAGCGATCAAGAACGCCCTCATCAAGGTTCTCGCTCAACCATTTCCAGGACATCATAGCGACCATATCCAGGATCGCTTCTCGCGACAATATCTAACCCGCCAATTAACAAGCATCTATGAGCACAATTGAGCCAACAAGAAAGACGCTGATCCTCCATACATGGGGAATTGGAGATATGATTCTGCTGACTCCAGTTTTAGAGTTGCTTCATGCCATTCAACCCGGTCATCGGCTTAATTTTGCCGTATTTCAATGGTCCAGCATCTTGCCGATCCAAAAAGCTCCATATATGGGCGTCGTGCACAGATGCGGATATGCGGTGTTTCGGATGTTGCAAGATATAAAAACAATCCGCAGATCCAAGTATGATCAGGTTATCGTTACTTCGGGAATAAATCCGGTTAAAGCGGGATTGTACCTTTTCCTGACCGGCATCCGCATCCGCTGTGGAGATTACCGTTCCCAAACCTTATCATTCTATACCCTCAAATGCAGGTTCGATCCCGCGATATCGAGAACGCTGGGGAATTATCATCTGTTTGCACTCCTTTTCCGGTTTCCTCCCCTTGATCGGATCTCGACTGACATCCGGTTTCGGGATTTGTTTCGAACCCGGTATTACTTCAGCAAAGACAGTGCAGATGCTGCCACTGGCTTTTTAAATAGTGCGCTTTCCCCTCATTCGTTTATCGTTGCCATACATCCTGGGTGCAATGCCCAAAACCGGTATCGCCGATGGAACCCGGAGTATTTCATTACTTTGATAACGCTGCTGAGAACGCGCTTTCCAGATTGGGGGTTTTACATAATTGCCGGTCCGGACGAAAAGGAGGAGGGGAACATGATATCAAGATCCACTGGTTCCCCCTTGCTTACTGATGTATCACTGGACATCGTCGCTGCCACCTTGCAACAAAGCCACCTGCTGATCAACACTGATTCCGGAATCGGGCATATTGCCTCTTGTTTTCATCTCAGAACCTACACCATATTCGGTCCGGGTGATGAAAGACAAACTGCACCGCAAAATCCCCGTGCCAAAGTGATCAGATCAAGCTTGCCCTGTGCTCCGTGTAACCAACGGAAAATCACCCGCTGTCAAGCCGAATGTCTCAGTTCTTTAACGCCGGAATTGGTTGCCGAAGGCATAGTAAAGGATTATGACGAGAGGCAATGAAATGATAGGTCTTGACAAATATCCATGTGTCTTATTGATGCGCCGTTTGATCAACAAAAGGAAAATGACCTTATGATTTTGCTGACTATCTTCTGGCTGTGTGTGGCAGCGTTATCCTATCACGTCCTCTTCTACGGAGTTATACTCTGTCTGATA
>VGPI01000050.1 GCA_016875595.1 Candidatus Cloacimonadota bacterium | reverse complement strand
GCAAGGAGGAGAACCCGAAAACGCCAAACATTCACGCGGAAATGCAGTGAATAGAAGCAGTGACACGGAAGGGGACTCACCTTCCTGCCCGATCGGGAATGAACCAAAGAAGCAGATGAAATCCGGTCTATCCGGGG
Source organism: Candidatus Cloacimonadota bacterium (assembly GCA_016875595.1). GTDB lineage: Bacteria > Cloacimonadota > Cloacimonadia > Cloacimonadales > Cloacimonadaceae > VGPI01. The sequence goes on along the minus strand of VGPI01000050.1, from coordinate 11,266 downwards.
CAGGATTCCGCAAAAATGGGATTGATCGAACATACGGAACCTGATCCCACCTTCAAAACCTGTTGATATGGGGAAAATTCCCCGAAGGAGAGTGACTGACGCTCAGCAAAATCGTGTCTGAAAGACGGAGAGGATAAAACCAGATATAATAGCTATATGATTGATGAATGATAAGATACACGTATCGTTCAATTGCCGGGAAGCATAGGTGATTCATATTGTGCTTGACAAAAAGAAAATACAATAAAACAGCATTCAGAAATGAGGAGATAGATGAGGAAAAAAGGCAGAGATGAATTGTCTCCGGTTGATCCCAAGACGATCACCAGTGCCAGTGAGCAGCAGATAAATAGTTTGCTGAAAATGGGTTACATGCCCTTTCAGGCAAAGGATGGGTCAATTCGCTGGTTGACCGGGGAACAGTACGCCTACGGTCAGATAAAGAAAGCCCCCAAGAGCATCCTGGGATCTTTGTTCAAGTCCAAGTATAAGCAAGCGCGCCGACGCCGGAGGTCCTGGCTCTGGAAATTTATCCGCCACAACATGGAGTATATCTTACTCTTGCTGGGTGTGGCGGTGTTCCTTCTCATCCTCAGGTATGTCGTCATATTATGACGCTGGCTGCAGAATTTCGGGAGAAAGAATTGAATATACTACTAACCAATGACGATGGGATCAATGCCCCGGGAATTCGATGCCTGGCTGAGCATCTGCGAACTGCCAGGCATAATGTGACGATCATTGCACCCGACCGGGAGCGCAGCGCTGCGTCGCATTCCCTGAGTTTGAGGCGTCCGATCCGGGTCGACCGAATTGCCGATAATGAATTCGCCGTAGGTGGCACACCGGTGGACTGCGTGATAATCGCTTTGCAGAAGCTGGTGAGGGCGCATATCGATCTGGTGATCTCCGGGATCAATGCCGGTCAAAACATGGGTGAGGACATCATCTATAGCGGGACTGTCGCGGCCGCGGTGGAGGCATCATTTTTCGGGTTTAAGGCATTGGCAGTTTCATTGAATACCTATCGTGATCATATCTTCGAGACCGCTGCCCGCTGGGTGGTTCGGCTCATTGATGATGGGATCACCGATCTGATCCAAGCCCGGCAGATCATCAATATCAATGTCCCAAACATAGATCACGACTTGGTTCGGGGTGTCCGGTTGACCTGTGTCGGTCATCGGAAGTATTACAATTTCATCAAGATCCTGGATGAGGATGAGCATGGTTTCGATTATCAGATTGGTGGCGATCAACCGATCTGGGATCTGCATAGAGGCACCGATGCCGAGGCGGTAGGTGAAGGATTTGTTTCCTTGACCCCCCTGGGCTTTGACATGACCAGAGGTGATGCTTTCCCACCGTTGCTGGAATGGTTGGAGGAGCATGATCTGTTGTTGCTCGAAAGTAAGTCCGGAAATGCTGCCGGGGATTGGTGAAAGAGTGATCTGATGCGTTACGAAGATCAAAGACGATTGCTGGTAAATGAACTCAGGGCTGCCGGGATAGCTGATGAATCCGTATTGAGAGCGTTTTCCCGGGTGCCCCGGGAGTTATATGTGTTGCCCGAATATCGGGAATATGCCTACCGGAATCAACCGCTGCCGATCCTTCTCAGTCAGACCATTTCCCAGCCCCTGATGATTGCTATCATGATGGAACACCTGGAATTGAAACCGGATGACATCGTCCTCGAGGTCGGTACCGGCTCGGGATATCAGGCGGCTTTGCTGGCGGAGATCGTCAAAGAGGTCTGTACGGTGGAACGTTTAGAACCCCTGAGTTTGGATGCGCAGAAAGTATTGAGACCCCAGGGTTATGACAATATCTACTATCGGATCGGGGATGGAGCGCAGGGCTGGCAGAAAGCATATCCTCCCTATAAGGAATTTCAGAAGATCATCGTGACTGCAGCAGCGGCTGAAATCCCGGTGAAGCTGGTCGATCAACTGGCGGAGGGCGGGATCCTGGTCGTTCCGATTGGAAGTGGTGCCTGCCAGATCCTAACCAAACTGAGCAAACAGGATGGCAGGATCATTACCAGCACGCATGGGGGCTGCGCCTTTGTGCCCCTGGTGACTGATTTAGAGGGGCGTAAAGCATGAAACAAATCATCATACATATCAGTAAATGGTTTCGGGGGAAGCAGGATTATCTGTGCCTGAAGCAGTTCGCGTTGTTTAACGATCTGACACACTTTGAGCTGGATTTGGTCTTTCCAATGTTTCACCGGCGGGAATTCGCCCCCGGAGAGCTCGTTTTTGAGAAGGGATATCCTCTGGAGGTGATCTATTTCGTCGAATCCGGAGCTTTGGAGGTCACCGGTAAACTGCAAGGAAATCAAACCATGGAGCTAACCACCGGAGGGTATATCGGGCTGATCGATATGTATCATGAGAAGATCCGCTCCAGCAGTGCCAGAGCGGTCAAAGACACGGTATTGCTGGCAATTTCCCGGACTGATCTGCAGGAATTCATCTTTGGCAGGACGATCACCGGGGTCAAGATCCTGCATAATGTCTGTGGGGAATTGAGCCGGTCTGTATTTCAAGTGATCGAGCAATATCACCGGAACAATGAATCTAACTAAGATCCTGATGTATCTGCTAATATTGGCAGTGCTTGTCATGGGAGCGATGTTCTATCGGTTTGTATTGAGTTATCTCGTGATTTCCTTAATCCTAGCATATCTGCTTGATCCACTGGTGACTTTTTGGCAGCGTCACCATGTTCCACGCTGGTTCTCGATCTTAGCCACCTATACATCAATCCTGATGATCCTGATCTGGTCGATGTTTCGGCTTATTCCTGTCATAAGTGAACAGGGACAACAGCTGTTTGATCTGATCAAACAAGACAGGCATTCTCTGCTTGAAATGCCTCTGATCAGAAACATCGTCAACCTCCTGCAAGGATTAGATGAGAAAATTCCGGGGATCAATCTGGAAAAGAGTTTTGAGCAGTTTATTGAATCCGGTAAGACCTTCCTGGCTGAACTGCCCCAGCTGATCCTGAACAATTATCAGACTATTATTGGTGCGATCTCGTTTATCGTGACGGTGCCCGTGATCAGTTTCTTTCTTTTAAAGGACGGACAGAAGTTAAAACGCATGTTTTTGGGTATCATTCCCAACCGGTATTTCGAGATGATGATCATTATAATCAATAAGATCGACGATACTGCCGGCAGATACATCCGCGCCTTGATCTATGAGGTGTTGTCCGTTGGAATTCTGTGTTCCATCGCCTTGTCAATCGTTGGAGTGAACTATGCGGTCTTGATCGGCATGACGGCTGGGATTGCGAATGTCATTCCCTATATTGGTCCGATGCTGGGATTGGCGATAGCAGTCTTGTCAATTCTCATCTCCGGAATGGACTATATCTATATCCTATATGCAGCAATTGCCATGTATTCTGTCCAGGCACTCGATAATAACTTTCTTTATCCGGTGGTTATCGGCAAGGCGATAAATATGCATCCGTTACTGGTGTTTCTGACTGTCCTGGCAGGTGGTATCTATGCCGGGATCTTGGGCATGCTGGTATCGGTTCCATTGGCTTACTTGATCTATAGCATTGTCCGAGTGCTATATTCTAATCTGAAGCAATTCAAAATCATATAAGATATAAATGAGGAAAGAAAGTGGGACTACTCGATAAGTGTTACAATTTCAAGGATGCCCGCAGAGCCATTGCCAGTGGGTATTATCCCTATTTTAGAGAGATCAGCTCGGAGCAGGATACCGAGGTCATCTGCAACGGTAAAAAGATGCTGATGATGGGTTCCAACAGCTACCTGGGATTGACTACCCATCCCCGGGTCAAGGAAGCAGCGATCAACGCCCTCCGTAAGTATGGCAGTGGATGTGCCGGTTCACGTTTCCTGAATGGAACACTGGATATTCATATTGAGCTGGAGGCAGCGCTTGCCCGCTTGGTCGGCAAGGATGCCGCTCTTGCCTATCCGACCGGCTATCAGGCAAATCTGGGTTGTATCGCCACTATGGTGCAAAAGAATGAGTACATTATCACCGATAAACTCGACCATGCCTCGATTATCGATGCCTGCATGCAGTCCATGGGTACGATGCTGCGCTTTAACCACAACGATATGAAGAGCCTGGAGCGCGTCTTACAGAAGCATGAAGGTAAAAACTCCCTGATCGTGGTGGATGGCGTGTTCTCTATGGAAGGTGACATCGCCGACCTGCCTGCCATTATACCTCTGGCAGAAAAGTACGGTGCCAGTGTGATGGTGGACGAAGCTCATTCGCTTGGTGTACTTGGCAAAGGCGGAGCAGGTTCGGCAGAGCATTTTGGACTGACCGGCAAGACCGATTTCATTATGGGCACCTTCAGCAAATCCCTCGCTTCGGTTGGGGGCTTTATTGCCGCCGATGATGACCTGATCCATTACCTGAAACATAAGTCCCGGGCATTGATCTTCTCAGCATCTCTGCCACCTGCCTCCACGGCTTCTGTCCTGGAAGCGCTGAAGATCATGGAAGAAGAACCTGAGCGGATAGAGCAACTCTGGACAAATACACATTACATGCTCGACGAGTTCCAAAAGATGGGCTATAATACCGGTACTTCCTGCACACCGGTCATTCCTCTGCATGTCGGACATATGATGATCGCCTTCCAGATGTGGAAGCGTCTGGACGAGGAAGGCGTCTTCATCAATCCCGTGATCCCGCCTGCCGTTCCGCCAAATTCCTGTCTCATCCGTTGTTCATTTATGGCTACACATACCAGAGAGCAGCTCGATTTTGCCCTGGAGAAGTTCTCCGCCATCGGTAAAGAACTGAACGTAATATAAATAAATCCTGGAGGATCAATGTCAAGCAAATGCAGTGCCCAATACTACCAGAATCTCAAAGAGATGTCTCCGATCCGAGCCATCGCGGAAACCATGCTGAATGACCACAAAGTTCGCCAGGTCACGATCGCCGAGGCATACGAAATGGCTCTCAAGCAACCCGGCGTCTCGATGACCGATCTACCCGTCTATCCCGTCCTTGCCCGTGATTATGGCTTACCGGAAGATGCCAAAGTGCTCAATGATTGCCATGGTAATATCGTCGGCAGAACCGCCAAAGCCCGCCGTTTTTATCACCGGCTGAATGCTTCCCAGAAAGGTAAACTGGAAGGCGATTTCCGCGAAGCCGTTCACCAGATGCAACACTATCCTCTGATCAAAGCGGAAGCAGTGCTCGGGATGGACAAAGACCTGATGATCAAAGCCACTTTTGTCACCACCGAGACCGACGTCGTCAATCTCTACAACTGGCTCCTGAACTTCATGCCTTATGAACTTGTAGAGCAAGAATACGAGCAGAGCCCGCCCCTGCCTATCCAGGATATAATCCTGATCGCCTTCAATGAATGGACTTGCGATGATCCCTTTTACAACAACGTCGGCGCCCCGCAGCTCGCATTGGTGGATGAGAAGCACAATGTTATCGTGAACCTCGGGATGCGCTACTTTGGCGAACGTAAGAAGGGCACACTCACTTTAGCCTGGACTTCCGGTATGCGCATTGGTATGGCTGCATGCCATGGTGGTATCAAAGAGATCGATTTCACAACTTGCGAAGACCCTGCCTACCATTCTCTCGGCAAGCGTTCCATCGCCTTCTATGGGCTTTCCGGCACCGGCAAGTCGTCTCATACAAACAGCCATGACAATGGTGGTACCCTGCCCAAGGGCTTTAGCAAGGTCGTGTTACATGACGATGCCTTCCAGATCGATCTGGAGAACAAACTCTGCCGTGTCTGGGAACCAACCCTGTTTGATAAGACGGATAGTCGTCCACCTGGCGATCCAGACTGGGAGTATGCGCTTGCCTTGATGAACCACTTGATCATCGAAGTGGATGGCAAGAAGGTTCCCATCGGCCTTGATATTCGAAACTCCAATGGTAGAGCGCTACTCGATCGTGACCTTCTTGGTAAATGGGTGAACCGCTGTTCATTCCCCAAAGCCCTTGTCTGGTTGATCAAGGATAGCGTCTTGCCACCGATTCTCAAACTCACCGATGTACAATTATCCATCGCCATGGGTGCAGCGCTGATGACCCAACGCAACAGAGCGGAGAACGTACCCGAGGAGGAGCTCAATAAGCTTGTTTTCGAGCCCTTTGCCAATGCCTTTCGCGTATATGAACTATACCTTGATGTGGATGCTTTTCTGCATATAGCGAACTTCGGTGCGGAGTTCTATTGTTTCAATTGCCGTGGTTATTGGAAAGACAGTGATTCCATAGTGGAAGCAATCCCATTGCAGACATCTCTGACACTTCAGACCGCTGTCCTCACCGATCGACTTGATTGGGAGCCCTGGGATATTCTGCCAGGGGCAATGATCCCGACCCGAGAATCGATAGACAAGATCATCCCGGGTTTTTATGATCGTTATAATCCCACCAAACGGAACAACTACAACGAGTACATTGCCTTGATGAAAGACCGCTTTCAGCAGCGCATCGATTTCTTAGTCAATTCCGATGTCCGTGAGAAACCGGAGATGCTGGATAAACTGGTCAATGCCTTGAGGTTGACCATCTGATCGAGAATGCCTGAATCCGGACTGACCAGCGATTCGCTTGACAAAATACCCAGCGCTGGAAAAAGAGACTACTCAGCAATCATAGAGTGACGACGGGCCTATAGCTCAGTTGGTAGAGCTTCCGGCTCATAACCGGATGGTGGGGGGTTCGATTCCCTCTGGGCCCACCAATTATAAACAGAACCGCCGAAACGGTACTACCGGATCGGCGGTTTGCTTTTTACATCACGGGAGCACTTTCTCCAGCGCTCAGCAGAAATTCTGGTGGAGCTAAGGGGGATCGAACCCCTGACCTATTGATTGCGAACCAATCGCTCTCCCATCTGAGCTATAGCCCCACGCTCGTTTATCTCACGGCATCAATCGGGCTTTTTTGTCAAGTGTTTTCCGAAACCCCTTATCATACAACGGATTAAGGGATGGACTTAGCCCAGATTCTCCAGTTGTTGACGCAGCAGTTCCACCTTTGTGCCCACTTCCGTCAGTTTGGCTCGTTCTTTCTCGACCACTTCCGCTTTGGCATGCTGCACGAAGTTCTCATTGGCAAGCTTATTCCGGATCGCCGACAACTCCTTTTCCAGCTTCTCCATCTGCTTGCCAAGGCGTTCTTTTTCCGCTTCAAGATCGACCAATCTGGAGAGCTGCAGATAGATCTCCACATTCCGAACCACGGCACCGATGGATTGAGCCGGCTTGGAAAGAGCCGTTCCCACGTCTGCCTGTCTCACCCGTGCCAGCTTGTTCAGATAGGTATGATACTGCCGGTAGAGCTGTTCCTGGCGTTCATCCCCGACGATGATCGTGATCTCGATCTCGGAAGCAGGCGGGAGGTTGACCTGTTTACGGAGGTTACGGATAGCGGTGATGGATTCCTGCACCAGAGCCATCTCATCGGCGATGGCGGGATCGATCAAAGCGTTATCCGCCACTGGGTAAGCCGCAATGATCAACGACTCTTCCGGCATGGGGAAGAGGGTCTTGACCGATTGCCAGACCTCTTCGGTGATGAAGGGCATGATCGGATGCAGGAGCCGCATCGCCGTCTGCATTACATCCAACAGGATGTATTTGACAGTCAGCCGTTTACGCTCGTCATCGCGTTGATACAGCCGGTCTTTTGCCAGTTCGATATACCAGGAGCAGAATTCATCCCAGATGAACTGAAAGAGGCATTGCCCGGCATCATTCAAACGCAGCGCTTCATAATGCTCCCGGCTTTCATCGATCACCTGCTGCAAGCGCGAATAGATCCAGCGGTCAGCCAGTTCCAGCGCGAGTTCATCCGAGGCACAAGCGAAGCTTGTCTGTTCCGCACTCATCATGATAAAGCGATAGGCATTCCAGATCTTGTTGGCAAAGTTACGTCCCGTCTCCAGCATGGCATCGGTATAGAAGACGTCCGCTCCTTTGGGAGTGCTGAAGATCATCGAAAAGCGCAGCGCATCGGCACCCACGCTCTCGATAATGTCAATCGGATCAGAAGAATTGCCCAGGGACTTGCTCATTTTCCGTCCGATCTCATCTCTCACCGTTCCATGCAAGAGCACCGTATGGAAGGGGATCACTCCCCGGAATTTCAGAGTGGACATGATCATCCGCGCCACCCAGAGATAGATGATCTCCGGTGCCGTGATCAATACATCGGTGGGCAGAAACCGCGTCAGATCATGCGTCTCATCCGGCCAGCCCATCGTCGAGAAGGGCCAGAGCCAGGAGGAAAACCAGGTATCGAGGACATCCTCATCCTGCCGGAAATCAGCGCTTTGGCACTGCGGACAGGAGTGTGGCACCTCCTTGGCGACGACCATGTGACCACATGCCAGGCAGTAATATGCCGGGATGCGGTGTCCCCACCAGATCTGACGTGAGATACACCAGTCACGGATATTGTGCATCCAGTGCATATAGACCTTCGTCCAACGCTCCGGTTGGAACTTTACTTCCCCGCTTTCCACCACTTCGATGGCGCGCTCTGCCAGGGGCTTCATCGCCACAAACCACTGATCCGAAAGGTAGGGCTCGATCACTGTATGACAGCGATAGCAATGCCCCACGGCATGATTGTGCTGCTCGATCTTTTCCAATAATCCCTGTGCCGTGAGCATTTCCACCACTTTCCGGCGGCAGGCATAGCGTTCCATGCCCTCAAACTCGAGACCGGCAGCGGCATTCATAATGCCATGCTCGTCCATTACCAGCAGTTGCTGCAGATCATGCCGGCGTCCGATCTCAAAGTCATTGGGATCATGCGCCGGAGTGACCTTCACGCAACCGGTACCGAATTCCATATCGACATATTCGTCCTTGACCACCGGAATCCGCCGACCCGTCAAGGGTAGGTGCAATTCCTTGCCGATCAGATGTTTATAGCGTTCATCGCGGGGATTTATCGCCACGGCGGTATCGCCCAGCATCGTCTCCGGACGCGTGGTGGCAACTACTACATAACTGCCGCCATCCACCGCCGGATAACGGATATGCCAGAGCTTGCCTTCCTCATCGCAGTGTTCCACTTCGTCATTTGCCAGCGCAGTCACACAACGCGGACACCAGTTGATGATATATTTGCCTTTGTAGATCAAGCCTTCTTCATAAAGCGAGACAAAGACCTCTTTCACCGCCCGCGACAGCATCTCATCCATCGTAAAGCGCAGACGGCTCCAGTCACAGGAGCAGCCCAATTGTTTGAGTTGTTCGATGATGCGGTCGCCTTTCTCATACTTCCACTGCCAGATCAGTTCCACCAGCTTTTCACGTCCGAGTTTGTGGCGATCCTGTCCCTGTTCCGCCAGTTGTTTTTCCACCATGTTTTGTGTGGCTATGCCGGCATGATCCACTCCCGGAAGCCAGAGCGTGGGTTTGCCCAGCATCCGGTTATATCGTACAATGACATCTTGAAGAGTGTTGTTGAGCACGTGTCCCATGTGCAAAATCCCCGTCACGTTCGGAGGCGGGATCAGGAGGGTGAACGGCTTTTTGTCCGTTTCCTCCGCAGGGGCGAAGAAGTTATGCTCCATCCAGTAGGCATACCACTTCTTCTCAATCTGCGTCGAGTCGTAGGTCTTGCTGATTTCCATCTTTTTTTCCTCTTCTATCATTGTATTCAGTCCTAAGATCAATGTGGATATAGAACTGCCAGCTTAATGCGGGCATTTTTTGAGGGAGGCTTTTCGCGTCAAGTCAGATATGGCGGATCAATTGCTTCAGCGTGGGAATGTGCAGATATTGAAACACGCTCGAATCAAGCGTATAACACGTATTCCAGCATCCCTGGCAGGCGCGGAACTCACCTCTCTTTTCCTTCCAGGCAACACTGGCGAATATCTCTGCCGGTGTCTGATGCAGGAGATTGCCGACCGAACCGCCCATGCATACCTGCAGATCGCCCTTGTCGCTGATAAAGAACTTACTCCCAAAGGTAGGCGACTGCAGATAGGGACATATCTTGACTCGTTTACCCTTCAGATAATCGATCACTCCGTCATAGATCCAAACCGGCGTTAGCAGATTGGGCGCTTTGCGAACCTTATGTAACATACTGTCCAGCAGCTCCAAATCCCTGATTTTCAGCCGTTCATCTTCCTGATGAAACTCAGAAGTCCAGCGATAAACGTCGATATTCATCCACCAGCCCAGCTCCTGTATCCGCTGGATGATCAGGGGTATTTGCCGGATGTTGAGTTCGGAGATCACGACAGTTGCCGTAGGTTTCCACATTCTGCCGATCCTGCGTTTGATGGCGGTGATTCTGTGCATCCCACGTTCTACGGTGGGTGCCACATCCTTCGCTCCCCGGATCAGGTCTGCCGTCTCATCCACGGCATCGTAGGAAGTATTGATTTGGACGTTGTGCTCAAAACTAAGGTCGATCACCTTATCCTGCAGAACTGGCGGGTAATAGAGATTGGTCAGGAGGTTGCTCCCGTGAAATCCATATTGATCCAACAGGCGATATATCTCCTCCAATTGTGGATGGATCGCCGGTTCTCCCCCGGTCAGAGTGATCTTGTTTGTCCCATATTCCTTCAATTTCCTGATTATCGTTTCAAAATCATGCAGTTTCAGAAATTGCCCGTCCGCATGGGAGGGGATACTGCATTGTAAGCAGTTTTGAGTACAATTGGAAGTAAGCTTGATCGAACAGATCACCATCGAGGGTTGGCGACGCACAAAACGGGATAGATACTTGTATGATTTACGCAGCTTCATCTCAGCTGACTCACTTTTTCTCAGATTTCTGATCGTTTCGCTGGCACAATTCACTGCCATCCCGACGATTGAGGATGAAGATCCCATTAATGCCGTAGAGGCTGTTTCCATTGATCATTTTGCCTGGATACTTTTCCATTTTATGATGCGGCATGTAAATGACAGGCGTTCGTCATGTCAACTACAATATTTGACCGCATGATCATACTTGCCAACCGTGTGCAGATCGACCGCGCATCGGGAGTACTGAAAAAAGAAAATCCTCCCTTCCTCCCTGCTTGATAACCTGAGTATAACCTTAGTATAACCTTACGGTCGTAAGGTTATACTAAGGTTATACTCAGGTTATCAAGCAGGGAGGAAATGGGGCAGACACTTTTTCTGTGTCGTTTGGAGGCAAGATCTGGGTGGGATCTGAGAAAGATATTGACTTCTCGGGCTGAAAGAGATAAAGTGGCTCCCATGAGACAATAAGGAGCA
>VGPI01000049.1 GCA_016875595.1 Candidatus Cloacimonadota bacterium | reverse complement strand
ATCCCATCCAGATGCAAGACCGGCGAAAGATAGGGAATATCGCCGATCTTAAACCCCATCAGCCGGCTGGCAGCGAGATCCAGTGCCGGCGCCGATTCCGAGCCCAGCAGGAGCCCGAATTTCCGCGCTCTCCCGCCGGATGGTCCGATCCCATCCATCCCGACGATCCCGTCCATGAGGTGATAAGCGATCCGATCCCGGACCGCTCCGTAGAGCGCGGTCAGCAGAGCCGCAAAATCCTGCGTCTGGGGATATTGCTTATGATACTCGGATTTGATCATTCCTGGGATCAAACCATACAGGTTCTTGACCGCTCCGGTGAACGCCATCAAGCCATGCGTCTTGTACTTGCTGATGCTGACCACGGTATCATAGTCCCAGATCAGCTTAGAGACCTGGATCCTGATCCCGCCATATTCCACTTCCCGCATCCCTTCTGCGGAGAGATTGACCAGGGGTATCCTGTACTTCTCCGCCAATGCCGCCATGCCTGTGACTTCATAGACTTTTCCGACATTGGTCAGTCCACCCGGACTATCGCCCAGAGCAAGCTGTTTTTTGCGCCGTTTCAGGTAGCGGATCACCGCTTCCACCACCACCGGATGCGTGGTTACAGCCCGTTCCGGAGGAAAAGCTCCCAGCAGGTTGGGCTTGATCAATATACGCCGGGCTTTGGCGATCGAGCCAATTCCGGACATATACTCCGCCACTGCCGTTTCTATGGCATGCAAATCATAATCGTCAATCTTTCTTATGCTTACTTTATATTCCATCAGTCAAAATAGAGGAATCCCTGCTTGCGGAAGGCGGAGAAATTGAGCCCCAGCGACAGATTGATCTGGGTGACCGGCATCTTGCCCAGCATTTCCTGCATCAGAGCAGCGCTGATGATGCCGTCCTTGTGATGAAAGCTAAAGCCGAAGGTAGCAAAGAGTTGATCGTTCGGCTTGATCGTTCCGCCCAAAGGCACCTGATCCCAGACAATGGAGGTATCGGCATTGGCGGTGGTATTGACCGGCAGCAGGTAGTCACCGCTGAACACGCTGTTGGTGGACAGCAGACCGAAGCGGTAGGTATATTTCCTGATCCGGATTTCATAACCGCCCTTCAGGGTCAGCCGGTCATCATAATGGTCATCCATGGCGCTGCACTGTTCCCATTCCGCCTCGGCATTGAAGATGCGTCTGCCGTAGGACAACGATATCCCCCCGCTTGCTTTCATGGGATGGACGCTTTCATAGTTCCGGTAACGCAGATCATACTCCGCTTTCAGTTCCGGCGTAAAGGTGGCACCCAGCCCGATCTGGTCACCTTTGTAGATGATCCCCAGTTCCGGGCTCAGGGCGTAATTGGTCTCACGCAGGCGGTCAAAGGTGTTCCGGAAGGTCACATCATCCAGATAATGAAACCGGTTATGAACGTTTACACCCATGCCGAACCTATCGGTCTGATAGGAAAGCGTCCCGGTCAGTTGATGCAGCATATAAGTGGGATTGCGCTGCAGGAGATAGGCACCCTGGTTCATGACGATATTAAAGTCATAATAAATAAGGGACTTGGGCATGCTGTAACTGAACCCCCCATAGAGGTCTTCGAGCAGTTTCCCACCCACTGCCGCCAAGCCGAAGGGCACCTGAACCGCATAAGTCTGATTCTGAGTGCGGTCGATCTCGCTGATCGGTGGCTTGATACACATCTCCAGATAGATCATGGAATTTTCCGGCATGAAGCCGGCTGGATTGATCAGCGCATGCTCCACGCCACCGGTTTGGGCGATGCCCGTACCACCTTTGCCGGTGGACAGGGCGTCCAAACGATTGCGGGAATATCCGTCATAAAAGGGATTCATATACTGTGGCAGGGGAAATTCCAGTGCCGGTGATGCCTGTGCAGACAGCATTGTCCCAGACAGACAGATCAGGATAAAGATCATATATCGCTTCATGTTAACTCCTTACCACTATGGTTTGATCGCGATCCCGACCCACCGAGATCAGCTCAACCGGCCGTTCCAGCAGATCCTGGATCGCTTCCAGATAGTCCTTTGCCGCCCTGGGTAACTGATGCAGGCCGCGACACTCGCCCAGATCCTGCTCCCAGCCCTTGAGGGTGAGGTATTCCGTCTGCAGCTGAGGCAGCAGATGCAGGTCGGAAGGGAAATAGTCCAGCCGTTGGTTATCCACCCAATATCCCGTGCAGATCTTCACGCTCTCCAATCCGCTCAACACGTCCAAAAGCGTTACAGCAAGCGTATCCACGCCATTGATCCGGGCGGTGTACTTTGCCGCTACGGCATCGAACCAGCCGCAGCGTCGCGGTCTTCCCGTGGTGGATCCGTATTCATTGCCCTGCTTGCGGATCCTGTCGCCCACCGCATCGGTCAATTCTGTCGGAAATGGTCCGTCACCCACCCGGGTGGAATATGCTTTGTAAACACCGATCACTTTGTTGATACAGCGCAAGGGCAGACCACAGCCGACAGGGATTCCGCCCACGCTGGTATGTGACGACGTGACAAAGGGATAGGTGCCATAACTCAAATCCAGCAACGTGCCCTGTGCCCCCTCGAACAGGATGCGCTTGTCCTGCAAATACCAGTCGTAAAGCTTGTCATCCACCGTGGTCACAAAATCGGACAACCGCTGCCAGGACTCAAACAGCGAAGTGGCAACGCTCTCCAATTCCCCGGTACTTACGGCTTGACCATGATAGTCATAAAGCTGAGCCAGCCGTTGACGCGTCCATTCCGGATGCTTGAGATCACCAATCCGGAGCGCCACCCGAGCCGTCAGATCGGAATAAGCCGGACCGATCCCGCGCAAAGTAGTCCCGATCTTCTGTTCACCTTTGGCGTGCTCCGCCCTTCGATCCAGATCCTGATGCAGTGCCAATACCAGCCCGCACCGCTCATCGATCAGGAGGCGATGGCTGATCTCCACCCCCTGTCCGCGCAATTGCTCCATTTCATTTTCCAGCGCTCGCGGATCGATCACCACGCCGGCGCCGATAACGCAGATCGTATCCGGATTCAGAATGCCCGAGGGCACCAAGTGAAAGACATATTTGCGTCCCCCGTGATGGATCGTGTGCCCGGCGTTGGCACCGCCCTGAAAGCGCACCACCACATCCGCCGTGATCCCCAAATAATCCACGATCTTCGCCTTCGCTTCATCACCCCACATACATCCCAAAACCGCTATCGAACTCATCTCTCGCTCCACTAATACTTTACATTGACACTTGGGCTGTGATCCGCACAGTCGTAACCTGCTCTGAAGGTTCCTTGCCATCACTCCGCAAAAAGCGTATTGAGCGTCGCTCGTGTCTCTTTTGCAGTTCAAGTTATTCGGATTTTTCGACCGGGTGACTATCCTTTTTCGCCACAATCAAACTGTCAATCCATTTTTCCTATCTTAACTTCCACCATTGTCGGATCATGGTGATACATGTCCACACCTATCTGTTTATCTTCCGGCAATAAATCGCTAAGAAGCTTCCCACAAATCTCTTAGCTACAGATCACCCTTGCTTGCCCCTCTTAATCAAGTCATTATCCCCCCTTAATCAAGCGTTAACTATTAACGCTTGATTAACGCTTGACTATCGCTTGATAAAGGCAGTTAAACAGGTGTGACCCAAATCCGGATTTAGTTGACAGTTTAGCCGATGAGTAAGATTAGCGCGCTGAATGGAAGCGCTGTTGGTACGCCGTTTGCCGATAACATTCATAGACCCCCACCAGAATTATTGCAGTATTTTATTGATTCTCAGGTATGAGCTATTATAGTGGTGTTTTCCTGTGGCGGGATCGGTCGATTTGATCTCCGCCGTCGGATGTCACGTTAAAACGAGGTAGATAAGACATGGAAACAGTGAAAGTGACGGAACTGGCGATCAGTGACAATGGCTTTATCTTTGATCCCGCCACGGGATACAGTTATTCAGCCAATGAGACGGGCTTTATGCTACTCCGGATGCTCCAGTCCGGTCTGGATAAGGCGGAGATCCGGCAGCAATTCCTGACTGAATATGAGACAACGCCGGATAGCCTTGACAGTGATCTGGAGCATTTTATCCTGATGTTAAGGGCATTGAACCTGATCGGTGTCGGACCGGAGGACGCTGATGCCGTTTGACCTGAGCGATCTGAATATCTGCATAGCGGTCACGGGTCTCAAGACGGGAGATAATCCGCAGCCGGGAGTTCCGGTGATCCGTTGTCTGCGCAAGGCCGGTTTCAGGGGAAAGATCATTGGTCTGGTCTATGATGCCTTGGAGTCCGGGATCTATGTGGATTCTCTGGCGGACGAGATCTATCAGATCCCCTATCCCTCGGCCGGGGCGGAAGCCTTCCTGAACCGGCTGGACACCATCCTGTCCCGCAGCGCGATCGACGTCATCATCCCCACCCTGGATTCCGAGATCATTACCTATATCCGCTTGAATAAAGAGCTGGAACAGAGGGGAATACATACTTTCCTGCCGGATGAGGAACACTACCTGCTACGGGATAAGACGCGTCTGGCAAGCTATTTTCCGGACAAGGGCATCAAGGTGCCCAGGACCATCCTCATCAATGACTCCTCCCAGATCATGAGCCTGGACCAGAGCATGAGCTGGCCTGTATTCATCAAGGGACGCTATTACGAAGCGTTCAAGGCATACACCGTCGCAGAAGCCCTCCATTACTACCAGGACATCTGTAACCGCTGGGGTATGCCGGTCATTGCCCAGCAGGTCGTTTCCGGGGATGAATTCAACGTGGTCATCATCGGTGACGGCAAAGGCGGGATGATCGGAATGGTTCCCCAGCGCAAACTGGTGATCACCGACAAGGGGAAGGGATTTGGCGGCGTCGTCGTCAAGAATGCCGGACTGGATAAATTTGCCGCTGATCTGATGCGCATCCTGCGCTGGCGGGGTGCTTGCGAACTGGAGATCATCAAAGGGATGGACAATGCCTTTTACCTGATCGAGATCAATCCCCGCTTTCCGGCTTGGGTTCGGCTGGCGGAAGGTGCCGGACAAAATCAGCCGGCTGCTCTGGTGATGCTGGCTCTGGGTCGGAAGGTGGATCCCCTGCCGCCCTATAGACCGGGCACCCTGTTTATTCGCCATGCTGAGGATGTAATTTCAGATATTCAGGTGATGGGCGGGATTGCTGCCCTGGGCGAACTGATCAATCGAACATCCGAACACTGCGAAACAAGCTTTCCTGCCTCCGGTGATCCCGACATCGGGATTTGAATAATGCGTTCATACTATTAACCGACCAAAGAGAATAATAAAATGAAAAAACAGTACAGTGCACCCTACATCGAGCGGAATGCGGCGGGTTCCACCAATAAATATGCCCACCGCAGCGTTTTGTCACACCTTGATAATATCGACCATGTCCCCATCGGCAACCTGATCAAAGAGCACGGCTCGCCGCTCTTTGTCTTTTCGGAACGGCAGATCAGGCGAACCTACCGTCACCTGACCGACGTCATCCAGATGCAATATCCCAATTCGGAGATATCCTGGTCTTACAAGACCAATTACCTGGGTGCCATCTGCAGCATTTACCACCAGGAAGGAGCCAAGGCGGAATGCGTGTCCGGCATGGAATATGAGATGGCAAAACGGCTGGGAGTGGAAGGTAAGAACATCATTTTCAACGGACCAGGCAAACGGCGGAATGAAATCGTCAATGCCGTCAACGACGGTGCCCGCCTCCATATCGACCACCTGGAAGAGCTTTATCTGATCGAGAAAGTGAGCGACGAACTCGGCATCATCCCCGAAGTGGCGATCCGGATCAATATGGATACCGGCATCTATCCGATGTGGACACGCTTTGGTTTCAATTATGAGAATGGCGAGGCATTTCGTGCCGTGCAGCGTCTCTTGACCGGCAAGAAGATGAAACTGGTCGGTCTGCACGTGCATCAGGGAACCTTTATTCTCGATGCCTTTTCATACTACTGGGTGGCTCAGAAACTGCTGACGCTGGCACAACAGATCAAGGAGCAGTTCGACGTGGTGGTGGATTATATCGACGTTGGCGGAGGTTTTGCATCCCAGAACGCACTGCATGCGCAATATACTCCAGCTGAATATGCCACTCCGAGTTATGACCAGTACGCTGCCGCTATTGGCAATGCCTTCAATGAATCACGCTTCGTGCGCGAACATGAACCCCGCCTGATCCTGGAGACGGGAAGGGTTCTGGTCGATGAGGCGGGCTATCTGCTCAGCCGTGTCATTGGCAGGAAGAATCTGCCCACCGGCGAACGGGCGGTCATCCTCGATGCGGGCGTAAATATCAATATCACGGCATGGTGGTACAAACAACGGGTCAGGCCGACGCGCCCCTTCGCCGGTTCCTATCAGAACACCGTGTTCTATGGTCCGCTATGTATGAACATCGACCTCATCCGTCCGGCTATGCCTTTTCCAGACCTGCAATCCGGAGATGTGGTGGTCGTATCGCCGGTTGGCGCATACAACGTGACGCAATGGATGCAGTTCATCGAATACCGCCCCAACGTCATTTTGATCAGCGAGACCGGGGCAGTGGAAGTGATCCGGGAACGTGAAGAACTCGCCGATGTCATCAGCCGTGAGCATATCCCGGAGCATCTGATCAGGATATGAATGGCCGAGACGTGCACCCCACCCGTGCTGTAACTTCCCAAAGCTACTTAGTAGGGTCGCTTTCCTTCAGCGACCCAGCACGAACGGTCTGTTGCATAAGCTCAACTTGTCCATTCGTAGGGGCGTCTTTCCAAAGCGCCCTATCACCTCCGGTCTGTTGCATAAGCTCAACTTGTCCATTCGTAGGGGCGTCTTTCCAAAGCGCCCTATCACCTCCGGTCTGTTGCATAAGCTCAACTTGTCCGCTCAACGGGTCGCTTTCCTTCAGCGACCCAGCACGAACGGTCGAGGGACATCTGTTAAACGGAAAGGATCAGCATTGATGCGGGCTTTTGGTAAAGCGGTGATGTCCATTCCGCATGCCTATGCTACGATCCTGTTCTCCGATAATATCTGGTTGGGACTGCTGCTGCTGTGCCTGAGCATGGTCTCTCCGATTGTGGGGCTGGCTGGATTGGCGGGAGTGATCGTCGCTATCCTGTTTTCCCGTGTGATCGGATATGAGAATTGGGACAGCGCATCGGGCGTACTTTCGTTCAATAGTCTGCTGATCTCCTGGTCGGTGGCATATTATTATCCGCTTAACCGCCTGATCCACCAGCCGCTTGAGCTTCTGGTCATCGTGACTATCGCTGCCATCCTGGGGCAGATCCTGTACATCATCCTGTCACACTGGACTCAGAGCGCATTCAAGCTGCCATCGATGAGTTTGGCATTTTCCATCGTAGCGCTGATCATCTGGTTCTATCTGGCAAAAACCGGGATGTTAGTGTCGGATCTGACCGGCAAGCCCCTGCTCTTTGAGCTGAAGATGTCGCTGTCGCCGTTCTGGCAGCAGTTTTTTGTCAGTTTGGGCAGCATCTTCTTCAGTCCGCATGTCTTGAGCGGGATGGTCGTTGCCGTGGTCATACTGTTGATCTCCCGTCTGGGAGCGGGTTTGTCCTTGCTGGGCTGGACACTGTGTTATTATCTGTCACGGATGTGGTCGGTCAATGGTGGTGGCGGGATGTACTATCCCGGAGTTAATGTCATACTCACAGTGATGGCGGTGGGCGGCATTTTCCTCCTGCCGGGGAAGGCGGCATGGATCATTGGACTGCTGGCCGGAGCGGTTACATTCCTCCTCTCCGTGGCAGGAAACAGCATCTATTATTACATGGACAACCTGCATCAGTCCAATACAGCCCTCCCAGTCCCCGTATTTGCTCTGCCATTTAATCTGGTAGCTATTTTCACGGTCTATGCCATGCGTTTCCGGCTCAGAGCGGTAAATCCGGTGGTCAATGATACCGGTGTCCTCCATCCGGAAGGTGCGCTGGAACATTATCTCTCTCGAATGAAACGCTTTACCCGCCTGGGAATTCCGCAATTCTCCCTGCCCATCACCGGCGAATGGACAATTACCCAGGGACATGAGGGTCAACATACCCATAAGCTGGACTGGGCTTACGCCTGGGACTTCGAGATAAAGGACAGTAACGGACAGCAATATGGCGGAGCGATCGATCAGGTCCTGGATTACTATGGCTACAGCAAACCGGTTCTGGCATCCGCTGCCGGATATGTAGCCAGTGTGGTTACCCATGTTGCTGATAATCAGCCCGGAAGTGTGAACACTAATGAGAATTGGGGTAATTATGTCAGTATCTCGCATGGGTATGGGCTGTGGACGCTGTATGCCCACCTGAAAAAGAACTCCGTAACCGTCAAGCCCGGCGACTACGTCAATTGTGGCGATAAGATCGGCTTGGTCGGCAATTCCGGACGCTCCTTCGTTCCGCATCTGCATTTTCAAGTACAACTGGGTGCAGAACCCGGAAGCAGAAGCAAACTGAGCCATCTCATCAATTACAAAGTGTATCGCGGAGGTGCGGATTATGAGTTTGTCGGCAGTGGCATTCCCCAGGAGGGAGACCGGATATCCTCGCTGGTCTCAAGCAAAGATCCATCATCCATACTTGGACTAAACCCGGAAAGTGAGCAGCAGTTCATGGTTAAAAAGGGCGCTATGGTTCGAAGCCCCAACGATAAAAAGGGAAAGCATACCCGGATCGAGACCTGGCGAACCTCTTTGGATTTCTGGGGCAGGATGAAACTGAACTCCAACGATGGAACGACCCTGGAGTATTCCGTTTATAACGGTATCTACAATGCTCTCGGACTTGCCGGCAGAAAACTCAATGCATTGACTGCGTTTGCGCTCGTCCTGTCCCGCATGCCCTATTCCGAACGTACTGACCTTTACTGGAAAGACACTCCCGGTGTCTCTGTCGTTTTGGGATATCTGACCAGGAATCTTGTTCTTCTGCTCACTCCGCTTATCAATCCGGTCAGGGTCATCACGCACAGCCGCTTGACCGCCAACAGGCAGGAGACGGCAAGATCGGGAACGGAGCGGATTCATATCGAAACCAGGACTGTCTTTCATCTCTTTGGTATTGCCATCAAGACCTATCGGGGTGAGATTGAGCTTGACAGTGAGACCGGTATCCGGGCAATAAGGTTATTCAAGGGAAATACGCTTCAGCTCGAGGCAGAGGCGTGTACTGGACAGAATGCCGATCCTGAACCCGGCATTCATAGAAAATAGGGCGCTTTGGAAAGGCGCCCATTTGATAAGGAAATGAAGATGAACCGACATATCATAACATTGCTGCTGCTGATCTGCTGCATTTGTTTGGAAGCACAAAACACCATCAGTATCCGTGACTCATACAACGCCGAAACTACTGGTGATTATAGCCGTGCTCTGGATGTGATGATCAAACTTGCTACGGCTGATGCAAATGACGAATTCTATCAGTTGCGGCTGGGCTGGCTGTACTATATGATGCAGGATTATGCAAGCGCGTTCAATCATTATCAGAAATCCAATACCCTTGTGGCAAATCTCGACGCTCAGCTTGGGATGCTCAATTGCCACCTGGCTTTGGGTAAGTGGAACGATGCCTTAGCCCTTGCCCACAATATCCTGAAGCAGTATCCCCAGCACACGACCGTCATGAGCAAAGCGGCTTATGCGTCTTATATGAAGCAGGACTACAAAGACGCTGCGGATTATTATCAGCGAGTCCTCAAGATCAATCAATGGGATATGGATACCCTGGGTTATCTGGTTGCCAACCTCTACCTATCCAATCAATTGACCGAAGCAAAGCAGCATTTTCAGAAGTTGAAGAAGTATTATCCGGCTTCTGCCATCATCACCGATTATGGAAAATACCTCAATTAGAAGTCTGTTCTAACGGACAAGCGCCGCTTATGCAACAGACCGGAGATGATGGGGCGCTGAAGGAAAGCGCCCCTACGACTGGACAAGCGCCGCTTATGCAACAGACCGGAGATGATGGGGCGCTGAAGGAAAGCGCCCCTACGACTGGACAAGCGCCGCTTATGCAACGAAAGTCCGGAGTCCGGAAAGCCATTGCCATGAAGCGCTTTCTATTGTGCATCCCTTTCCTGATCGCTCTCACATCTGCCACTTGGGCACTTGACGAGAGCGCCTCTACGGTTCAGGGCGCTGAAGGAAAGCGCCCCGCCGACAAAACGGGAGCTGTGGAAAGGCACCCAATGAGCCAAAGCTGGCAGGAAGCGATCGAAGCCGATCTGGAATATCTTCTCGATCACCCCGATGATGACGAAGTGCGGCTGAAACTGGGCTACAGTTACATGATGAGCAATCAGCCACTTCTGGCATTGCGGGAGTATCGCCGGCTGACCCAGAAGGACAAGGACAACCCCGATGCCTGGGTTGGAGTGATCTGGGCATACAACGGCATGCGTCAATATCCATTGGCGATCTCCACCGCCCGTGACCAAGTCGCTCTTCATCCGGAATATGCCCCCTTTTACAACCTGTGGGCAAATGCTCTGCTACGGACGGGTGATAATGCTGCAGCCAGATATTATTATTCTATGGCATTGGAACATGCTCCCTTCGACATAGTGCAAAGGCGCTCTGCCTACGAAGGATTAGGCTGGTCTTATCACTATCTGGACGATATCCACCGCTCACGGGACAACTTCTACAAGGCGAAAGCGCTGATGCCATTGGGCGAACCGGTCTATGGCGGTGAGATCAATGAACAAGGACGCTGGCAGACGGAATTTGCCTGGACGAGGGCTCATGCCGCGGTCAATGTTTATTACGGCTCACAGGCATACGGGCAGGGATCATGGATGGTCAGGGCGTCATTTGAAGAACTGCAGAACGACGATGGGCACTACCGGACCGCTTTTCAGGTGCAGGGACATAAACAGCTCTCGGTGCTCCGCAGCAGCGTTTCCGGTACCCTGATCACCGGGATTGACGAGGATCATTATCCCGCGTATGCTGCCGGCATCGGCAGCAGGGCCAATCTCTATCTCCGGGCTGCAGCCATCACCCCTTATCACCGGATCAACCTGACCCGCTTTCCGCATTTCAATATCTACCAGAATGACCTGGGGCTATCTTTGACCTACCGCAAGACGGAACTCGGATATCAACTGAGCTATATCTATCGGGACGCCGATCCGATGGATAGCGACGAACAGAATTTCCTGCACCATATCTGGATGCAATATCCGATCTTGCCCATGACCCATCTGGGTCTTTATGCCGGTTGGGGCGATCTGTCCTGGTGGACGACGGGGAGTGGCTCGATCAACGATCTGAATGAGGGGATGGATTCATACTATGGATTGGATATCTTGTTCCCACTGGTCGGCAGCCTGGCTGCCGGATTTTACAATCAGTTCGGACTTTGCAACTCTGATTGGGAATACTTGTTCAAATGCCGCTTAAATCTGGTGTATTGAATAAACCATGAAATCAGCTCTCATACCAATTCTATGGGTCGCTGAGGGAAGGCGCTCCTACGATGGAGCTGGGAAATGGGTGGCTGAGGGAAA
>VGPI01000048.1 GCA_016875595.1 Candidatus Cloacimonadota bacterium | reverse complement strand
GTACTGTCGAGGGACACTCTTACGATGGAAATACACCAATCATATGCATGCATTTAAACAACAATTTTGACGCCAATATTTTTACAGCTTTGCAATACTACTTGAATGGGGAATTGTTAGCTTTATGTGATCCTTACATGGACGTAGATAGTTTGTCAGCAATTAGATTGATGTGTTTAAAAACATTAGCCTTAACAAGGCAAAAAGTTCTAAACATCTTTAATAAGCTATTTGTAACCTTGAGCGAAGACCTAAAATCACAAATCAGGAAAATGGATGAAATTGAAGCACGCGGGTTATTCCACAAAATTCTATTGCCAAGTTTGCACTTGTGGTCTGAGAAAATCCAGATACAACTACCTAATGATTTGCACAAGAATGAAGCTGAATCTATCATTGATTGGTTGTATTATAACTCAAAAGTAAATACAAAAGAAGATGAGAAATTCCATTTCATTTGTAGGACAAAAAATATCAGACTTGCTTTGATTGTTTTGGCTAATGATGAGTACTTTGATGAAAGGGGGTTCTGGCCATACATTAGAAGAGCGCATACATATACTTCAAAGGAATATGATACTTTATTTATCATTTCGTTGGGGAAAACACAAGGATATAGAGCAAAAGAGTTAAGTAATGTACTTACTAACAATAATTGTTTTAGTATGCTTTCAAAGCAATCACAAGTATATATAGAAGATACATTTACAGGTAATCGAATATTGCTAACTTGTATTGCATTAAAACCTGATTTAGATAACGTGATATCTGCAGCTTGGCAAAAAATATCAGATTCAAAAAACAACAATCAAAAGATACATGCCTTCATCTCAGAAATTCATGGAAACGGACTAATAGTTAATTTTGAAGGATTGCTATTAGATGTGGACAGCGCTCATGTATCATCATTATCAGGCATAAATCACCATAAGTACTTTCAAGAATATGATGTCCTTGAGCTGAATATCGAGCATTATGATGATTTGAATAAGAGGGTAGTCCTGTCAAATAAAGACACAGAAACAGATCCTATTCACGTGATTAACACATTTAAGAGCAGTATTAACGACGTAATCACAGCTAATGTAGTGAATATCATCAGTTATGATGGGGTCGAAAAAGGTGTTGTTGTTAGTTTTAGCGAATATGAAATTGAGGGTTATATATCAAGACATAATATCACACGAGCTACTTATACCAAAATAAGCGATATAATAAAAGTAGATACCCAGATACAGACTAAAATAATCAATTATGACATCGAGAGGAAACGTTTTATATGTAGGTTAGAAAACGTTTTTGACCCATTAAATAATGATTGTCCTAAGATTAATGATGATGTCGATTTACAAGTAATGTCTCCATGTGAAAGGGGCGTTTCTTGCAAGTTAATGAATGGATTAGAAGGGTTTATACCAGTATCCTTATTTTCATGGTTTGATAAATCAAAGAACAGGGATTTATTGTTAGGATTAAAACAAGGCGACTTATTGAAAGCAAGACTAATTGAAGTTGATACTGAGAATCAAAAGCTAGTATTTGATAGAAGGGCTCTGTTAGAAAACAACATCAAAGAATTTTCTATTAGTAGTATTGGTAAAGAGCTAACTGGGGTTATAGAAAATATATCCTTGAATTCTATAGATGTCAGATTAGAAAATGGCATAAGAGTATATGTGCCAATGAAGTCCCATCAACTTGTGAAGCTAAAATCAAATCCGTCTTTAATAGGGACTAACATAAATATCTCAGTATCAAGATATGATGATTTATATGAGAATTGTGTTGGTTCAGTGACAAATACACTTTAATAAACTACTGTGCTAGTCCTACACTTCCAGTGAAAAGGCGGAAAGGGAGTATGTGACCCGGAGACTCCGATCGGTTCATCACTGCTGTTATAGACTATCTGATCATTGCTCACCCATGGTGCAAGTGCTTTGATGTATTCTCTGGCATCATCCAAGCTGTTGGACTTGGTATCCAGAGCCATGAGGTTATCCATCACCTCGATGGCATCGTTTAGGGGATATGTCTTATCCTGAGCCGCCAATGCCCGGCAGATATCACTGGTACGGTCATCCAGGATCTGATCTTTCCCACACCTAAGCTACTGCTACTCAATAAGCCTATTGGACAATAACTATACACAACTGATTAACCTGCTTTTCCTTTCTGAAGACCATAAAAACTTACTTAAGGAACTCACAGGAAGCCCCCCAGTGTGGTGCAGGAAATGTGGAAGTATCAGACATGATCTGATGAACACACCCAACCATTGCATCATGCTTTTCCAAAGACATTAACAATGTTGGTTTGAATTTGGTCCCCCTTATCAGGAATTTTCTATTGACCTGATTTGTGACAGACTTCCCTTGCAGAAACCCTGTCAGAATTTGAAGTTTTCGGTGATCTGATTTGCAGAAAGCCTGTCAAAAACAACCTAAATAGGTCTTGGAAAGGATGAGTAACGATGAGTAACGATGCGAAAGTTTGCAGTTTTCGCTGCACAATTTGCAGAATTCGTTGTCACTTTGCACGGAACCCGAACCTTGGGCAGGGGAAGAAACTCTTGACAAAACAGCCCCGCTTGAATTTGTGGACAAATCTGCGGGGTGTAGCGCAGTCCGGTTAGCGCACTGGTTTTGGGAACCAGGGGTCGGAGGTTCAAATCCTCTCACCCCGACCAGATATAGTGTGGGCGCTTAGCTCAGTTGGGAGAGCGCTTGCTTTACACGCAAGTGGTCAGGGGTTCAAGTCCCTTAGCGCCCACCACACCACCGATAAATGGAGTAACGATGAAGATAGCGGTTACCGGAGCCAATGGTTTTGTCGGCAGTAATCTGGCCAACCATTTATCACAGGCTGGGCATTGCGTCCTATCCCTCGTCAGAGCAAGTGCTGATACCTCCCTTCTACCCCCCGGCTGTGACATCCAAGCGGTGGACTATCAAGACCTTAGTTCTCTTCAAACGAACCTGGACGGATACGATGTCCTAATTCATAGTGCCGGCAAGACGAGAACCATCAACTACTCTCAGATGCATGAGTCCAACGTCTTGGCTACGCTCCATATCCTGCGTGCCCTCAATCAATTGCCATCTATCAAACATTTTATCTTTATCAGTAGTCAAGCCGTCAGTGGCTTTTCCACGGATATGACACTCAAGCGGGAAGATGATCCTCCGAGGCCTATAACTCACTACGGCAAAAGTAAACACAGAGCGGAGGAATTGATCCGCAGGCAGTGTAAACGACCATGGACGATTATCCGCCCGGTCTCGGTGTTTGGCGAGGGTGATCACGACTTCCTTCCCCTGTTCCGGATGGCTGAAAAAGGGATCAAGATTCGCATAGGCAATCGTAAACGCTATGTGAACCTCATCTATGTCAGGGACTTGTGCCGATTCATCGAAAGCACTATTTTCAGTCCACAGACAACTGGACAGATACTCTTTGCATCTGATGGCAATGCCTACTGTTATGATGAGATCCAGGACCAGATAGGGGAGACCTGTGGGGGGATCAAGCGTGAGATCATCATCCCCGAAGCACTGGTCAAAATGGGCGCTAAAGTAATGGATAGCATCGGTTTAATAATCGGCAAAGCCCCATTACTCAATAGCCACAAGGTCAAGGAAATGCTCGCCCCTGCCTGGCTTTGCAGTATCGATAAAGCCCGAGAACTTATCAACTGGCATCCCGACGGCGATCTCAAGGATCAATTCCAAAGGACTTATCAGTGGTACAAATCACAAAACTGGCTTTAATCACCCTATTTATCCTCTTGGCAGGTATGTGCCTGGCTCAGACCCAAACCCCGCGTCTGCTCTCGAACGCCGTTTTCATACTGCCCTCCGGTTGGGAAAAAGTCTATGACCCGATGGAGGTACAAGCGCTGATCAAGATCAAAGCCGATAGTAGTGCCCATCTGATCAGGATTATGGATGATAAGAGGGAACTTAGTTATTTAATAGAAGATTACGTTCAATCATTGCAAGTAACACCTTTGATCATAGATGGCAATATCCGCGATACTGAACTGCTTATCACCATAGCTCTGGTTAATGCACCTCGCGTATATACCTCGGAAGAAGATGACAAGCCACTTCCCATAGCATCGGACAAGGGCTATATCTATCAATGGATTGAGCAAGTACGTATGGATGATACCATCCACAACTCGAGTGGACATTCCTGTTATCTCCCGCCCCAAATGATGAGAAGCGACCTTTACCGAAGCAACTACCACTTCTATGGCTCAATCGATCCGCAGATCAATCTCCGCCGGATGGGAATATCTCTGCCGCCCTCGATCTTTCAAACATCTCTACATTATCAAAATCTACGGACCTTCCACACCCTTACTCCTCGTCTCAATGAACTTTGCTTTGAACCCCGCTATTATAACCAACCTGTTCCATTGACGGTTGTGCAAGCCGGTCTGGGCGACTATGACCACAATTACGCCCGAGGTGCGCTGTATAAGAACCATTTTCTGGATACCGACGATCTCTTTTTCTCTTTTGCCTTCCTCGTTCAGGACGGCTGGTGGCTGGAACAGATGAGCGGTCAGACCTCCTGGAATATCCATACCAGATACCAGCTAAACGATTATATAGTATCATTGTATTATGATAATATGGATAATGCACTTTCGTCCACAAACCTCAAGTCTATCTATTGGCAATCAGTTATCTATAACCTGGAACACAAGATGCGGTCTCTCATTCTATCGCTTCAGACCCCATACGCCGACCTCAAAGTCATGCGCTATCAGGAACAAACCGCCTCTTCCCGCTTGGTGGAAAACCTGATAAACCAAGGTTGGCTCTTCTCCGCGGGCAACAGATGGGATTGGACTGATGCCGCGGTAGAGCTGCAGTACGAGAAAGCGTTCCGGGAATGCAATTATGAACCGCTGTTTGATCCTGCTGGTTTTGCTGACCGTTTGATCCTGAAGACGCTCTATCGCCATAATCCCTTTATAGTAGAGACCAAGCTTGCTCTGGACGACTTTTCCGCCGTCTCCGCCTCTGGCGAATTCACCTGGAGACGGGATGTCTATGAAACCGGTGTTTATGCCCGTTTCCGTTCCCCAGTTCCCGAGACCTTTGACCAGACTGACAATCTCTATCTTCAGGAAGCCACGCTCAATTCCGTCAATATCAGCCAAGCCCTTGCCACAGCCATATTTGTAAACTGGGACAGATCCCATGACCTCCAAATCAACACCGCCATTGGCTGGCAGAAGGTCATCAACAACATTCCCCTCACCACCCATCCGGAAAGCAGCAACCGACACCTTAACCGGAATCTTGTTTTTGCCGATCTCAATGCACATCTGGACTATCACTACCAGGGTGTTGACTGGCGCTTGGAGCAGACCCTGAACTGGCAACAGCCCGAGGATGAACTCCGTGAATATCAGGTTTGGCGCTATCAAAGCCGGTTCCAACTCACTCGTCCTTTGCCCAAGCAGAACGCCCTATTCGGAGGTCTGGCACTCACCGGGCATTCCAGTTACATCTCCGCCAATGAATTAGCCCGGTTTATCGAGGATTCCGTTATTCTCGATGCCTGGGCTGGATTTCGGATCACTGACCTCTTTGAATTCACCGTTTCTCTTAAGAACCTCAACGACGGTTTCTACTATGGCGCTTATCCAATCCCACGCTCCATCCACGCCTCCGTCACCTGGTTCTATCTTAATTAAGAACATATTAACTATCCCTATCCCGGGACGGCTTGTCGAACTCATGTCCTCAGTGCCATAAGACCAACGGATAACAAGACCTTTGATGAAGCTGGTTCCAAGGAATGAGTGTCCACATAAAGCACCATGCTAAGCATTCTGGTGGATGATCTTTTCTGCCCGCCACCCGATGGATGGAGCCCCACCATTATCCTGATTTATTCCACCGGTTTGTTCAAGAATGCTGTTTAACAGCCAAGGTTCCTCCCTGCTTGATCACCTTAGTATAACCTTAGTATAACCTTACGATCGTAAGGTTATACTAAGGTTATACTAAGGTGATCAAGCAGGGAGGAGCCGGGTAAATGACTAAAGTTACAAATGGAATTATTGTAGCAGATTGAACCGTCTTAAAGACGGAAGCGTTTCTACGAAGAGACCATGTCATTCGAATGGTCAAGCGGTGCTGATGCAACAAACCTACTGTGTCGGTGGCATTGAGGATTAGCTTACAGGCAAGACATTGACCTGCAATGAATTGAATTCAGATTCGGGATCAAGCGGAAAAAGATCTGATTGAACGGAAAGGAATGGAAGGGATCAGTAATAGGAACATATCGACCTGCTCCCGGAGTTTGTCCTTGTCCTCATTGTTTTCAAGACACAGGTCTGATCGCCGGCGTTTATCATCCTGGCTCATCTGCGTGTCAAGCCGGGCTTTAATGCTTTCGGGAGAGGCGTAATGCCGAATAAGAGCGCGTTCCAACTGGATCATGAGATGACACCAGACGGTGACGATAAAGTCAAAACAGTGATTCAGTCCAGCTTCAAAGAGGAGCGGGATTTCAAAGCAGAGAACTTTTTCCGTGGATGTATCGACTAATTCCTGGAACCGATGGAGGACAAGAGGATGAATGATAGAATTGAGGAATTCGAGGTCTTCACGGTTCTGGAAGACGATCCGGGCGATCTGGTCAAAGCGGGGCTTGTCAACATTGTAGATCTCATTGCCCCAGCGCTGGATCAGGATTCGGCGAATGGCAGGATCGGAGAGGAATGACTTGGCGATGAGATCGGCACTAATGACAGGATACCGGACTGCAATCAGGTCACAGACGGTGGATTTGCCACAACCGATCCCACCGGTTATCCCGATGAGGAGGGGACGATCATTTGGAGGCATCAGTGATGATCTGCATCAGTTCTTCAAAGGCGACATCCTGTTGGATGATACCGCCTTGGGCGACCGAGATCTGTCCGGTCTGTTCGGAGACGATGATGGCGATGGCATCGCTATTTTCAGTAATGCCCACCCCAGCCAGGTGGCGGGTGCCAAATTTCTTAACGTAATCGGGATTTTTGGACAGGGGAAGCAGGACTTTTGCGGCAACTATCCTGCCATTACGAATAACGATAGCTCCGTCATGCAGGATGGAGAGGGGATTGAAGATGGTCAGGATCAAACTTAAGGTGATCGCGGCATCAATGGTCTCACCACCATGGATCAGGTCATTGAGTTTACGCCTGGTCTCAATCACGATCAGGGCTCCGATTTTGCGGAAGGACATGGCGGAGATGGCATCGATTAAAGCACCGGAGAAAGATGACCTTTCACGACGCTTGAAGGCGGTGGTGATCTCCTGAGTGACATTGAATTTGGCAAGGAGTGATCTGATCTCCGGCTGGAAGAGAATGATCAACGCCAGGAGCCATAAACTGCGGAAGGCATTCAGGATCCCGGATACCATCTTCAATTCCAGCACCAGTGCAAGAAAATAGAGCACAAAGATAAAGACCAGACCCAGCAAGACCTGATAACCGCCGGAACGCCTGACCATCAATAGCGCTTGATAGATCAGGAAGGCGATCAGAATGATGTCCACGACGTCTTTGAATTGGGGGATGAGGATGTTCACTTCAGCGTTCCATTTGTTCTATAGCATTGTAGATTGTCAGGAACTGGCGATGCTCTGCCACGTCATGCACCCGCAGGTAATCCACGCCGGATCTGAGGGCAAAGATAGCAGTGGCGAGGGTTCCGGGCAAACGGTCGCCAACGGGAGTGGGGAACAGGTCATGGATGAAGCGCTTGCGGGATGCCCCCAGCATCAGGCGTACGCCCAGATCCTTGAATTGGTCGAGGTGACTGATTATCAGTAGGTTGTGGTGCAGGTTCTTGCCAAAACCGATACCCGGATCGATGATGATCCGCTTGTGAGAAATGCCATTCATTTCACAGAAACTGATCCTTTCCATGAAGAACTCCCTGATCTCATGGATGACGTCAAGGTAGTGGGGATCACGTTGCATGGTGGCTGGTTCGCCCTGGCAATGCACGATCACTAGGTCAAGACGGGAATCATCCCGCAAGACACTGACCATTTCAGGATCAAAGCGCAAAGCGGAGATATCATTGATCATATTGATCCCGTAACAGGCGGCTTGTTTTGCCACAATAGCTTTGCGGGTGTCCAAAGAAACTGGGATATCAGAGCGTTCCCGGATCGC
Source organism: Candidatus Cloacimonadota bacterium (assembly GCA_016875595.1). Lineage (GTDB taxonomy): Bacteria > Cloacimonadota > Cloacimonadia > Cloacimonadales > Cloacimonadaceae > VGPI01. The sequence continues at coordinate 3,434 of VGPI01000048.1, read as the reverse complement.
TTTCAGAGTGGGAAGGATCCGGCGTATTTCTTCTTCCTCCGAGACCGGAAATGAACCGGGACGGGTAGATTCGGCACCAAGATCAATCAAGTCGGCACCGGAGCCGATGAGTTTATCGATCTGAGCGGAGATGGAGGCATCATCAAAGTAAGACCCGCCATCGAAAAAGGAATCGGGCGTTACATTGAGGATTCCCATCAGTATGAGATTGTGATGGTCAGAAGTAATCATGGCTTTATTGGGGGATGAATTTGAAAGTAATCTGGTAAACACGGCTGGAATTGATTCTGCCCTTGAAGCGGAAGCGCCACTTCTTCAGGGCGTCCTCAGAGGCAGTGCCATAAACCCCGCGATCAAAACCCAGCACGATAATGGAAAAAGGATCGACGGTACCATTGGACCTGAGGCGGAAATTCAGCGTGACCGAGCCGAATTCCTGGACCTCGACGGTTGGTTTTACGCGATGGACAACTTCGATATCGTCGCTGTCGAGAATATCGCCAAATTCACCGTCTCCGCCGGAGCGGCCTTCACTTTGAACCGTTCCCGGGCGATGGATACCTGGTCTGACCTGAGGCAGCGTGGGTCGGGTCGGTTGAGTTTCCGGATTGTGAACCGGGTCGATCAGATCGCTTTGGACGGGTGTCTGTGCCGGTGAGGTCTCACTACGGACTTCCGGGCTGGGACTCTTCTGTTTCACCGGGGTCTGCGGTATTGTCTCCCGGCGAGGTGAACTTTGCTTTCCGGGTTGCATGGCATAGGCACCGGGGGCTTTTTCTTCCGGCAGTTCCGATTGCCACTCAAAACTATGCCACTGGATCAATTCCTGTGGCTTGATCACGATCAACGCCAGCAATAAAAAAAACACCAGGTGAATCATCACCGAGACTGCTTCCGGGGTTTTGAGCAAAGGCAGGTATTTCTTCATGGCTGAGACGGCTTCCGGGGTCTTTAGCGAAAGCAGGTATTTCTTCATGGCTGATTGGGCTTGATGGCTTCCGTGGCTACGAAGATGCGATCATAACCGGCTGAGCGGATGATGTCCATGACCTCGATTATTGACTGTAACGAGGTCTGTTGATCGGCAGATAATCTGACTACCTGTTCCCTCGATTCAAAGTGCTTTGCCAGGTGGTCTTTCAGGTTCTCAAGATCGGTCTTTTTGCCCATAAAGAGGATATTTTCCGGACTGGCATAAACGATCTGAATGACCTGATGCGTCTGCCTGACGGCGGAATGAGAACCAGGCAGACGAATGGGCAATCCCGTCTGGGAAGCGAAATTGGAAGCGATCAGCAGGAAGATAATCAAGAGAAATATGACGTCGGTCATCGAGATTAGAATGGTGGTTGAGATCTTTTTCTTGGAGGTCTTGATCAGCATTGATCTTATCTATCCTTCTGCTTCAGGTGGGTGTATCTCACCAGATATTCCATTGCCTGTTCCTGCATCTCTTTGGTCAGGTCCTCCAGGCGTTGAACCAGGTCGTTATAGAAGATGATTGCTATGATCCCCACAATCAGACCACCGATCGTGGTCAGTAAAGCTTCCCAGATACCCCCGGCAAGGATATTGATATCCACCCCGCTGGTGCTTTGGGTCTGGATATTCATGAAAACTCTTACCATGCCCATGACCGTGCCCAGAAACCCGATCAACGGCGCGACGGCAGCAAAGGTGGAGAGCCAGCCATAACCCTTTTCCAGATTGTGAATCTCATGGGCGGCACTGGCTTCCATTCTTTCCCGCAGCAATGGCAGGTCGGCCTCGGTGGAAAGGAATAGTTTTCCGAGCATGATCCCCAATGGGCTTTCCTGTCCATATACTTTGATGATTCCAGCCATGTTGTCCAGGCGGTCTTGTTGATGTAACCGGTCGTTAAGACGGTTATTCATGCGCCGGATTTGGCTTAATTGGCGGTATTTACGGATGACGATGGTCACTGCGATCATCGAGACGACGAGCAGTATATACATCAGTATTCCGCCCCGGGTAAACAGATGTATGATTGTCATTGCACTCCTTTATGAATAAAATGCCTGCCTTGTCATGACCGGCAAGACAGGCACATTGTCTTTTCTCATTCCTGTGGTGGCTTAACCGTTCTTCTGGCTGAAGAGCTTCATAAATTCAGCCAGGTCATGCGCTGCTTTCAGTGGTAGGGCGTTATAGGTCGAAGCACGGCATCCGCCGACGTCTCGGTGTCCTTTCAGTCCGATCATACCGGCTTTTTTGGCTTCTTTGATCAATTGCTCTTCCAGTTCTTCACTGGGCAGACGGAAGGTGATGTTCATCAGGGAGCGGTCTTCTATATCCACGGTTCCCTTGTAAAAGCCATCGGAATGATCGATCGCATCATAGATGTATTTGGCTTTGGCAATGTTGCTTTGTTCGATCTTTGCCAGACCGCCGTAACCTTCGATCCACTTCATCACCAGACCGATCATATAAATCGTAAAGGTGGCGGGAGTATTATACATGGATCCGTTTTTGGCATGGATCTTATAGTCCAGCATGGTGGGAAGATTGGTAATCGACTGCTCGAGGAGGGATTTGCGGATGATCACAACCACAGTACCACTGGGTCCGACGTTCTTTTGAGCACCGGCATAGATCAGGTCATACTTGTCCATCTCGATCGGCTTGCTCATGAAGTTTGATGACATATCAGCGATCAGGGGAACGTCCGCCGGAGTGGCGGGATCGATCTTCCATTCGGTGCCAAAGATCGTGTTGTTATTGGTGATATGCAGATAGGAAGGATTGTCCGAAAGTGTCCAGGTCTTGGGAATATAAGAAAAATTCCGGTCTTCGGAAGTAGCAGCGACGTGGACTTTTTTCCCGATCTTCTTGGCTTCTTTCAGAGCTTTGGTAGCCCATTGACCGGTATTGATGTAGTTGGCTTCCTTGCTGTCAAAGGCAAAGTTCATCGGTACCATGAGGAATTGCAAGCTTGCTCCCCCTTGCAGGAAGAGCACTTCAAAATCTTCTCCGATTCCCAGTATCCGTTTGACGGCAGCGTTGGTCTCATCAATGATCTCTTGATATTCCTTGCTGCGGTGGCTCATCTCCATTACGGATAGCCCCAATCCCTTGTAATTAAAAAGGTCTGCTTGTGCTTCCAGCAGTACCTCTTCGGGTAAAACCGCTGGTCCGGCGTTAAAGTTGTGCACTCTTTCCATTTTCTTTCTCCTATATGGGTTTGATTTATGAAACAAGATTTTCTGTGGGCTGTCTTTTAGGCAAGGAATTTCTTTGGGTCGGCAGAATTTAGTTGACTGATAATCACCAATCAACTTCATGCCACACGGTAATTGATTATGATTCACAACATACTAAAAGACAAAAAGGTTCTCCTTGCTTCGGCATCGCCCCGACGCCGTCTGATCTTTGATCTATTGGGAATAAAAGCGTTGGTAATCCCCACCCATATC